>DBEYTJ010000211.1:0-5119 GCA_048181065.1 Collinsella sp. | reverse complement strand
GGCGAGGCGGGTAAGTTTTTCGTAGATTCCGCACGAGCCGGAAAGCACTTAATGTGCTTTCCGAGCGAGCCCAGGACCTGACCGAGCGAAAAACTTACCCGCCTCGCCCGGCCAGGTCCGACGAGCCACGTTAACGAGCCGCCAAGATAGCGTCGATGAGCGTCAGTACGCCCCCGTCGTTGTTGCTCGGAATGCGCCACTTGGCGTGCGCGTTCATGTGCTCCTCGGCATTGTCCACGATAAAGCTGTGCCCGACGCGCTCCAGCATGGGGATGTCGTTGTAGGTGTCGCCCACGGCGGCAGCATCGGCAATATCGATGCCCAGGTGCTCGCACAGGTGAGCGACGCCGGCGCCCTTGTCGACGCCCAGGTTCATAAAGTCGATCCACTCGCGCCCGGCGTTGGTGACGTAGAGCTTGTTCGAGAACTCGGGGCTATAGGTCTCGCGGAAAGCGGGCTCGGCGTCGTAGCCGGGGAAGAAGACCGAAATCTTGTTGGACTCGAAATCAATGCCCTCAAAGCTGTCGACGTAGTTGATTGTGTTGTAGTAGACGCTGATCTCGTCGTGGTATTGATGGTCGCGGGCAAGCACGTAGAACTCGTCGAAGCAGCACAGGACGGGGACAGCGCGAGGATCCTCCGAGGCACGGCTCAAGACCTGCTGATACAGCTCCACGTCAATATTGCTCTTATAGATATAGTTACCGCGATAAATGACACAGGCGCCGTTATCGGGACAAAAAGCGAGGCGGTTCTTAATGCCCTCGAACATTTCCTCGAGCTTGGGGGCGGGACGTCCGCTGGCGGGGCAGAATACGATGCCGGCGTCGGCGAGCTTGTCCAGACGCTCGTCGAGACCCTGGGGCAGCACGCGCTCGTCGGTCAGCAGCGTCTTGTCCATATCGACGGCGAGAATCTTAATGTTTCCGATATTGGCATCCGATTCGTAAGTTTGCATAAAAGCGCGCCTTTCGTTTCGAAATTGTTTCAGACGTTATAACCATCAACTAGTAGTCGAGCGTATTTTCGCAGGAATGGTGCGTATTTGCACTGCAATTCACAAACTAATGAAAAAACTTTTCAGAAATTTGAATTTGTCGCTTGCGCAGCGTGCACTTTATTGTAATATAGCGAACATCGAAAACGGAGACGGCAAAAGAGCCGCTTACCGAGGAAATGGTACCGTTTGCGATATTTGAATTGCGCCCGGCGATACGTGAAAGGAGAGGCAGATGCAGTTCGTAAAGATCATCACCACTGCAGACAATGCCATCCGACGCCAGCGCGCAATTTCCCGACGACGATAACAATCGTCTCTGTCCGCATGGGGCGCAATGCCTCAACAGAGTCATTTTGAGGTCGTTGGGTTTAAGCACGACATAGCCGCATGTTTCTAGGGCATGCCTGTGATGCATTCTGCTGAATAACCTGATATTGCACGGTTTTTGACCTCAAGGTGACTTGCAACTGACCGATGTTCTAACTAGCTACCAAGGGCGAAAGGAAACAGCCATGAGCAAGGAAAAAGTCGTTCTCGCATATTCCGGTGGTCTTGATACATCCGTATGTGTCAAGTGGCTCCAGGACGAGAAGAATCTCGATGTCGTTTGCGTCTGCGGCAACGTGGGCCAGGAGGAGACCGGTCTGGACGCCAAGAAGCAGAAGGCCCTCGACCTGGGCGTTCTCGATTGCCAGGTGCTCGACCTGCGCGACGAGTTCTCCGATGAGTTCCTGACCAAGGCCATCGCCGCAAACTCCATGTACGAGAACAAGTATCCGCTGCTCTCCGCCCTGTCTCGCCCGCTGCTTGCCAAGAAGCTTGTCGAGGTCGCCCACGAGTTTGGCGCGACCTACGTCGCCCATGGCTGCACCGGCAAGGGTAACGACCAGGTCCGTTTTGAGGCCGCCGTCAAGGCCCTCGACCCCGAGCTTAAGGTTATCGCTCCGGTTCGCGAGTGGGACCTGAAGTGCCGTCCCGACGAGGTCGCCTATGCCCACGCCCACAACGTGCCGGTTCCCGAGGGTGCCAACGATAACCCCTATTCCATCGACGATAACCTGTGGGGTCGCGCCATCGAGTGCGGTCACCTGGAGGACCCTTGGAATGAGCCGCTCGATGACGCTTGGGTTATGACCAAGAACCCCGAGGACACGCCTGACACCCCGACCTATACCGAGATCGAGTTTGAGGCCGGCAAGCCTGTCGCCGTCGACGGCAAGAAGATGAAGCTCTCCGAGATCGTCATCGCCCTCAACAAGATTTCGGGCGACAACGGCTTTGGCCGTCTTGACCTGGTTGAGGATCGTCTGGTGGGCCTCAAGAGCCGCGAGTGCTATGAGGTTCCCGGAGCCCTGACGCTCATCACCGCCCACAAGGCGCTTGAGGACATCTGCGTCGAGGGCGATTTGCTCAAGACCAAGATTAAGCTCGAGCAGGATTGGGCCACCGCCGTGTACAACGGCCAGTGGTACAGCCCGCTCAAGAATGCGCTCGACGCCTTTATGGCCGACACCCAGAAGTTCGTGACCGGCACCGTCCGCCTGAAGTTCTTTAAGGGTAACTGCCATGTCGTCGGCCGCAAGAGCCCCTTCAGCCTCTACGACTACGGTCTGGCTACCTACGACCGCGACACCACGTTTGACGAGAAGGCCAGCGCCGGCTTTATCGAGATCGATACGCTGTCGCTCAAGACGTGGGCAAAGGTCCAGGGCCCCAGCTCTGCTGCCGCCCAGGCCTAGCGCCTCCTTCCCTTGGTATCCGCGCGGCCCATCCGCGTGATACATGACGGGCGCACGGGGTCCCTACCTTTCGTTATGCTTGCTGACACTTCTTAACATCGGTGGCCCCTACGTTCCGCCCGCATATATGATGCTGCGTTTGCGGCTGAGTCCGAGCCCCGCCGGGGTTTTCCGGCGGGGCTCCTTCTATCAATTTGGCGGCTCTGTGCCTATTTATATGAGGAGTATCCATTATGTTCAATGCTATCGCGCACGCTTTACTTGCCCTTGCGCCCGAGTTCGATGCTGCAAAGGTCGAAGACGTTCCCATGAGCCTGAAGGCCTGGATCGATGGTTCGCAGGGCAACATCCGGAGGGAGACGTTGGGCGCCAAGTGCATGGCGCGTCACTTCTTTGCAAATTAGCTACATGGCTCCGCACACGGTGGGGATTGTGTAAAACTAGCGGTTGAAAAATCGCTTTAGCGATGTGGCGCATTGCTTTGGGCGCTTGTTTTGGTATTTGAGAAAGGGGACGGTTCCATGGCTCTTTGGGGCGGTCGTTTTGAGGCGGGCGTGGCCGAGGTCACGCAGGAGTTTGGCGCGTCGCTGCCGGTCGACAAACATTTCTATAAGCAGGATATCGCCGGCTCTAAGGCGCATGCCAAGATGCTGGCGGCCCAGGGCATTATCAGCGCCGAGGACGAGCAGGCGATTGCCGAGGGCCTGACCGGAATCGAACAGGATATCGATGCCGGCAACTTCACCTTCGATATCAACGATGAGGACATTCATATGTCCATCGAGAGCGAGTTGACGCGCCGTATCGGCGAGGCCGGTAAGCGCTTGCATACCGGCCGTTCGCGCAACGACCAGGTGGCGACCGATACGCGTCTGGGCGTCAAGGCGCTGGCCAAGGAGCTCATGGAGGCCAATCTTGAGCTGCGCCATGTGCTGGTGGATGCGGCCAAGAAGTACGACAAGGTGATTCTGCCGGGCTACACGCACATGCAGCACGCTCAGCCCGTGCTGCTGTCGCATCATCTGCTGGCGTATTCCTGGATGTTCGCGCGCGACTTTACACGCCTGAAGGCCGCCTTTGATGCCGCCGACAACTGCCCGCTGGGCGCGGCCGCGCTTGCCGGTACGAGCTATCCGCTCGATCGTCAGATGACGGCTGCCGAACTTGGCTTTGCGGGTGTGGTCCCCAATTCGCTCGATGCTGTTTCCGACCGTGATTTCCTGCTCGATCTGCATTACGCCGGCTCCGTCATGGCCATGCATCTGTCGCGTCTTTCCGAGGAGATCGTGCTGTGGTCGAGCTCCGAATTTGGCTTTATCACGCTTTCCGACTCGTACTCCACCGGCTCGTCCATCATGCCGCAGAAGAAGAATCCTGACTTTGCCGAGCTTATCCGCGGCAAGAGCGGCCGTGTGTATGGCAACCTGGTGCAGCTGCTCGTGACCATGAAGGGCCTGCCGCTTGCTTATAACAAGGACTTGCAGGAGGACAAGGAGGGTGCGCTCGATACCGCCCATACGCTCATGCAGTGCCTGTCGGTTATGGCCGGTATGATTTCGACTTGGACCGTCAACGAGGATGCCATGGCGCGCGAGTGCGGCGTGGGACACCTTGCCGCCACCGATGTTGCCGATTACCTGGCCAAGCGTGGCCTGCCGTTTCGCGAGGCGCATGCCGTGGTAGGCCATTTGGTCCTGATGTGCGAGAAGCGCGGCTGCAATCTTGAGGACCTGCCGTTTGAGGTGTTCCAGGAGGCAAGCCCGCTCTTTGAGCGCGATATTACCGAGGCGCTCGATATCCCGTCGATTGTCGCTGCGCGTACGACCGAGGGTGGCACCGCTCCTGCCGCCGTTGCGGTGCAGTTGCAGCGTGCTGAGGCACAACTCGTTGCCGACGAAGGCGTGTTTGGATCGCTGACCAAGGTCGTCGAGATGGGCCACGGGATAAAGTAAGGGTTTGGCCGAAGCCGTTTTTGCCATTTATTGAGGAATCGTTTATTTTGCTTTACGGGCGTCTGCTGATGTGGGCGTCCGTATTTTGTTGCTATGGGGGAGGGGCTTGTCGAGAAGTTCTGTAGGACCTTTGGGCAGGTTGTGAAGGGGGTACGTTCGCGGGCGGCAACCGACCGTCTGCTCTGCTCGATGCGGTTGATGAGCAGTCGGATGGTACTCTAATCGAGCTTCGAAACAGAAGTGACACATATGGAACGCTTCAATAAATTGCAACGTTTCAATAAACAGCTTTTTGTTTAACTGCAGCTAAAACTCTGTTACGATGCAGTCCAGGCGGGTGCCGGAATGGGACTTGGGCACGCGCGAACCTACTTGAAAGGCTACCTTATGGCTATCGAGAAGACCTTCATCATGATTAAGCCCGACGC
>DBEYTJ010000210.1:0-1405 GCA_048181065.1 Collinsella sp. | reverse complement strand
GGCTCTTCTCAAGTTAGTGTGTAAGGGCCGTGCTTCATCATTGCTTGTGTGATAGAGAAATTGAATGAGGAAACACGGCCTGAACCCGAGTTTAGCGTGTTCGACCCCCAACGTTTCCTTGGTTTGGATGAGATGGGTCTTCGTGTGCTCTCGTGGCGGCGTCTTGGCAGGCCGGACGGCCCGGGGTTAAGGCAGATCAGGTGCGAGCCGGACTCGCACGACGCGCGCTGGTGCCCCTCGTGCGGCGCGTATGCCAGGGTGCGTTCGTCGTGGCTGCGCACGCTGGCGCATGTGCCCTACGGCGACGACGCGGTGCATCTGCTGGTGCGCGTGCGCCGCTACGAGTGCGTGCCGTGCTCACGCTCGTGGAGCGATGATCCTGAGGCGGTGGGCGCCGGCAGGGGCGTGTTGAGCGTGCCGGCGGTGATGTGGGCGCTGCGGCGCGTGTGCCTGGACTCGATGACGGTCTCGGCGTGCGCCAGGCTGCTTCATGTGGCATGGGCGGTGGTCGACCGGGCGGTGCGCGAGCGGGGCATGCTGTTGCTCGAGCAGGCCGACCGGTTCTCCTCGGTGCGCGCGATCGGCGTGGACGAGCACGTGTGGCGCCACGGCGCGTTCGGCGACCGGTACGTGACCGTGATCGTCGACCTGACCCCGCGTTGCGACGGCAGGCCGGCAAGACTGCTGGACATGGTGCCGGGCCGTTCCGCCCAGGTGCTTCGCGAATGGATGCAGGCGCGCGGCGGCGAGTTCACAAGACGCGTCGGGGTGGTCGCCATGGACGCGTTCGCCGGCTGGAAGCAGGCCGTCGAATCCGTCGTGCCCCACGCGGTCGAGGTCATCGACCCGTTCCACGTCGTGCAACTGGCCGCCGCCCGCGTCACCAAGGTGCGCTGCCGCCTGCAACGCGACGCCACCGGCAGGCGCGGTGTCAAGGGCGACAGGCTCTACGACTGCAGGCGCGCCCTGCTGACCAGCGACGAATACCTCGGCGCACGCGGCCGTGCCAGACTCATGGCCCTGTTCGCCATCCAGGCCAACCGCGACCTCATGCTCGCCCACGACGCCTACCAAAGGGTCATACACGCCTACCGGTGCGACGACAGGCGACGCGGCGAACGCATGATGCGCGAGCTGATCGACGACCTGACCGGACCGGGGCGCTACAAAGGCTGCCGGGAACTCGCCTCCCTCGGCCGCGTGCTCAAAAGACGCATGCGCGACATCCTCGCCCTCTTCCGCCACCCCCGCTCAAGCAACGGACCCACCGAAGCCATCAACGGCAGGCTCGAGACCCTGCGCGGCAACGCCATGGGCTTCGCCAACACCACCAGCTACATCCAACGATGCCTCATCCACAGCAGCCAACTCAAAGACATCCTTACACACTAACCTGAGAAGAGCC
>DBEYTJ010000209.1:0-2102 GCA_048181065.1 Collinsella sp. | reverse complement strand
GTGCAGCCGGCGGGGATGTGGTTGTAGAAATCGGCCATGATGACCTTGGCCGTGCCCAGGATGTCGCCGTTGTTGTTGCCGTACCAGGTGTGCAGCAGCTGACCGTCCTCGCCCACGAGCGCGGCCTTCATGGTGGTGGAGCCGGCGTCGATGCCGATGAACACGCGGCCGGTGTAGCCGTCGAGCTTGCCCTTGGGGACGACTTCCTGGTCGTGGCGGGTCTTGAACTCGGCAAAGTCCTCGTCGTTGGCAAAGAGCGGATCCAGACGCTCGACCTCGGCACCTTGTGTGTCACCCAGGGCATCGATGGCCTCGATGAGCTGCGGGAACGTGCTGAGCTTGTTGGACTCGTGCGCCATGGCGGCGCCGCTCGCCACAAACAGGTGAGCGTTTTGGGGCACAATGCGGTGCTCCTCGTCCAGGTTGAGCGTGAGGTAGAAGCGGTGGCGCAGCTCGGAGAGGTACTGCAGCGGGCCGCCCAAGAAGGCGACGTTGCCGCGGATGGGACGGCCGCATGCCAGGCCCGAGATGGTCTGGGTCACGACGGCCTGGAAGATGGAGGCAGCCACGTCCTCGGGGCGGGCGCCCTCGTTGAGCAGCGGCTGCACGTCGGTCTTGGCAAAAACGCCGCAGCGGCTGGCGATGGGATAGATGGTGGTGGCGTTGGCCGCGAGCTCGTTGAGGCCGCTCGCGTCGGTGTGCAGCAGAGTGGCCATCTGATCGATGAAGGCGCCCGTGCCGCCGGCGCAGGTACCGTTCATGCGCTGCTCGATGCCGTTGTCGAAGTAGATGATCTTGGCGTCCTCGCCGCCCAGCTCGATGGCGACATCGGTGGCAGGGATGAGGGTCTCGACGGCGCGCTTGCTGGCGATGACCTCCTGGACAAACTCCAGGTCGAGCCACTGGGACAGCAGCAGGCCGCCCGAGCCGGTAATGGCGCAGGTCATTTGGGCAGCTGGCAGCACGGTCGCGGCACCCTCGAACAAGTCGCGGGCGCAGGCGCGGACGTCGGTGTGGTGGCGCTGGTACTTGGCGTAGACGATCTGGTTGTCGTCGTTGAGCACGGCAAGCTTAACGGTGGTGGAGCCCACGTCGATGCCCAGGTGCAGGTTGCCGTGGGCGTTGTCGGGGTTGAAGATCGCGCCTTCGGGGGCGTGGGCGGCGGCTACGGGCTCAGCGGCGGTGGCGGGCTCGCTAGCGACGGACGTCTCCCCTGCCGCGTTCTTGGCATCGGCAACTGCCTCGGCAACTTTCTCGGCAGCAGCGGTCGCCGCCTTCTGCGCGGCATCCACCACGGCGGGTGCAGCCTCACGCGCGGCAGCGACCATACGGTCCTTAATGCCCTCGACGAGTTTGCTCATTGTCTCTCCTCTTAGTTGTTGGACTCGACTGGCGCGGCGGTGTCGGCCGCGTCCTCGAGCTGCAGGTTCAATAGCTTCATGCCGTATTCCGGTACGTTGATATCGATGGGTTGGCCATACAGGTCACCAGGGCGCACAAAAGCGAGCACCGTCATAATGCGCGCCATGGTCTCGGGCGATTCGGTGAGCCCACGCTCAAACCAGCGCTGAATCATGCCGACCTCGGCGCTCACGACGTAGGTAACGTAGTAGTCAAAGAACGTGCCCAGTGCCAGGCCCAAAATGCCCGTCTGCGCACGCGGCACCACAGCCTCACGCGCGGTGTCGATGATCCTTTTAATGAAGGCCTGGTCGCCGCCCGGACCCAGCAGCGCACCGATTAAGTCGCGATTGGCCGCAAGATAACGCAGCAGCTCAACCGAACCGGGCGCCGGCTCGAGCTCATCGATGTTGTGATAGAGATCAGGCAGCTGAGCTGCGGTGATGAGCTCAATGCGCTCACGGATCTCGGCCAGCAAGCCGTCCTCGATTTGATTGATAAAGTCAGGAATATCGCGGTAGTGCGAATAGAACGTGCGGCGCGTAAGGCCAGCGCGCTCGGTGAGCGACGCGACATTAATGCGCGAAAGGTCGCCGCTTTCGGCAAGCTCGCTGGCAAGTGCCTGGCGAAGGGCACGCTGCGAGCGAAGGGACCGGCGATCGCATTTCTCGAGCTGGGACAAGCGTCCTCCTTGTTACTCA
>DBEYTJ010000208.1:0-3466 GCA_048181065.1 Collinsella sp. | reverse complement strand
GGCGGCGACGCGACTTGATAGCAATGCAAATGCTGTGCGCTCATCG
Organism: Collinsella sp.; assembly: GCA_048181065.1. GTDB lineage: Bacteria > Actinomycetota > Coriobacteriia > Coriobacteriales > Coriobacteriaceae > Collinsella. Next base: position 3,420 of record DBEYTJ010000208.1, on the reverse strand, counting down.
GGCGAAAGGCATTCTGCTTCAACGACGACGAGCTTGGGCGGTGCGCTGTTTGTGCGAAGCGTGGCTCGGTACATGCGGACCGAAGAACCCGACATAGAAAACTCCTGTGTATTCGGCAAAACGTAAACTATAGTTTACGTTTATGTTCGGCTCCATTTCAAACTCGGCTGCATGGACGAACGTGCGAAACAGATTCTTGGCAGGCGGGTCGAAGAGACACGCAGAGACCTTGGTATCTCCAAGGTTGATTTTTGTGTGGCAACGGGAATCAGCCGACCCTACCTCGACCGAATCGAAGGTGGGACGGCAAATTTCACGCTCAAGGTTCTATTTAAGATCGCGCCCGCACTCGGTATGACGGTGTCAGAGCTTCTTGAGGGTATCGAATAGGGGATACCCGCCGACAGCTGAATTACGCCATCGGGATGCGGTCGTGGTTGACTTGGCTGTAGAACAGACGCTGAATCTCAGCCGCATCGCGTGACTGGCCGAGCGCCCACATGGTTTTGGCCACGAGCGTCTCGGTGGTCATGTCATCGCCGCGCAGAATGCCCGGATGATCGGCGTAAGCACGGCCAACCTCATAAACGCCCAGATCGAGGCCCTCTTCGGGGACCTGCGTGGTCATAACGACGGTGCGGCCCGAATCGACCCAGCGGAAAATTGCCTCTTGGAACGACTCGCCCGACTCACCAAACTCGGGGATACCGCCAATGCCAAAGGTCTCTAGAATCACGGCGTCGTAGCTATCGGCTAGGGCGTCGAGGATGCCCGGGTTTACGCCGGGCGTAAGCTTGAGTACAAATACGCGCGGGTCGATGCTGTCGTAGAAATGCACCGGGTTTTCGCCCTGATGCGTACCGTGAAGCCCGTTGCGCACGATGCGGCCGTTGCGGATATAGGCGATGGGCGGATAGTTGACGCTAATGAACGCGTTAAAGCTCATGGTGCGCTGCTTGCGGGCGCGCGTGCCGGCAATGGCGACGCCGCCAAACACGATCGAGACGTCGTGCGAGTGCTCATCGAGTGCATAGAGCAGGCTTTGGTACAGGTTGAGCTTGGCGTCGGTGAAGGGGTTGCCCATGGGCTTTTGCGAGCCAGTGAGCACGATGGGCTTGGGGCTGTCCTGAATCAGGTAGGAAAGCGCTGCCGCGGTGTAACTCATGGTGTCGGTGCCGTGCAGAATCACGAAGCCGTCGTGGTCGGCATAGCCCTCGACGATGACGTCGCGGATCCGCATCCAGTCACTCGGGCGCATATTGGTGCTGTCGATGTTCATGGGCTGCACGACGTCGAGCTCGCAGAGCCCCGAGATCTCGGGGACGCTCTGGGCGAGCTCCTCACCGGTCAGGGCGGGGGAGAGGCCGTTGCCGTCCTCGGTCGATGCGATGGTGCCGCCCGTGGCGATGAGAAGGATGCGCTTCATGCTGATATTCCTATCGTATTTGCCGCCGCGGAGGCGGAGTCGTTCGGCAGTATTGTGGCACAGGGCGTCCAATGTTCAAACGTATTACATCATCTGTAACGTTTGAAAACACTTCAATTGTCGTCAAATAGGGGCCCAGGTCGTGCGTTTGCCGTGCGCTGATGGCTGCGAGGGGCGAGAAACCCCATATAACGTGTACACTATGGAGGTTATTTTCGTTCATTCACGCGGGTGGGCACCGGCTCCCCGCCAACAAGAGGGGGAACCATGGATCAAAAGGCTTCCGCAAAGGTCCTCGTACTCGACTTTGGTGCGCAGTACGGTCAGCTCATTGCCCGTCGCGTCCGCGACCTCAACGTGTATTCCGAGATCGTCCCCTGCGACATCTCGGCCGACGAGATTCGCGAGATGAACGCCTCTGCGCTCATCCTTTCCGGCGGCCCGGCCTCCGTGTATGCCGAGGACGCTCCGTCCATCGATCCTGCCATCTTTGACCTGGGCCTTCCCGTCCTGGGCTTTTGCTACGGCCATCAGATCACGGCCGTGACGCTCGGCGGCAAGGTCGGCCACTCCGAGGTGGGCGAGTACGGCCGCGCCACCATCACGCGCACGGCCGGCGCCAAGCTCTTTAACTCCACGCCCATGGAGCAGACCGTGTGGATGAGCCATCGCGACGCCGTTTCCGAGGTGCCCGAGGGCTTTACCGTTACCGCCAGCACCGACGTGTGCCCGGTTGCCGCCATGGAGTGCCTCGAGCGCAAGATTTTCACCACGCAGTTCCACCCCGAGGTCAAGCATTCCGAGTACGGTCAGCAGCTGCTGAGCAACTTCCTGTTTGAGATCTGCGGCCTGGAGCCCAACTGGAGCATGGACAACCTGGTCGAGACCATGACGGCCGAGTTCCGCGAGAAGGTCGACGACGACCGCGTGATTCTGGCCCTGTCCGGTGGCGTCGACTCCTCCGTCGTAGCTGCGTTGGGCGCTCGCGCCGTGGGCAAGCAGATGACCTGCGTGTTTATCAACCACGGCCTGCTGCGCAAGGGTGAGCCCGAGCAGGTGGAGGAGGTCTTCACCAAGCAGTTCGACGTCGACTTTATCCACGTCCACGCCGAGGACCGCTATGCCGAGCTTCTGGCTGGCGTGACCGAGCCCGAGGAGAAGCGCCGCATCATCGGTACGCAGTTCTGGAAAGAGTTCTTCGCCGTGGCGCAGCAGCTCGAGACCGATGGCAAGCCGGTCAAGTATCTGGCTCAGGGCACCATCTACCCCGACATCATCGAGTCCGGTGCTCGCAAGACGGGCGGCAAGACGGCCACCATCAAGAGCCATCACAACCTGATCCCGTTCCCCGATGGCGTGCACTTCGACCTCATCGAGCCGCTCGATCACTTCTTTAAGGACGAGGTCCGCGCGCTTGGTCTGGCGCTGGGCCTGCCGGCTCACATCGTGTTCCGTCAGCCCTTCCCGGGCCCGGGTCTGGCCATCCGCATCATCGGTGCGGTCGACAAGGAGAAGCTCGAGATTCTCAAGAACGCCGACGCCATCGTGCGCGAGGAGCTCGACGCCTACAACCAGCGTCTGTTTGAGCAGACCGGCGAGCGCAACTCCGAGCATAGCTGCTGGCAGTATTTCGCGGTTCTGCCCGACATTAAGTCCGTGGGCGTCATGGGCGACGAGCGTACCTACCAGCGCCCGATCATCCTGCGTGCTGTCGAGTCCAGCGATGCCATGACCGCCGACTGGGCCAAGCTGCCCTACGACGTGCTGGCCCGCATTTCCGGCCGTATCGTGGCCGAGGTCCCCGGCGCCAACCGCGTGTGCTACGACATCACGTCCAAGCCGCCCGCGACCATCGAGTGGGAGTAGGCCGATAGGGTTCTGACCTGCATTTTTGAGTGCCGCGCTGTGCCGCTGAGTTTCGTTTCGTACGACAGTCATGGCAAAGCCACCGGCGACGGCGGTGAGTAAATACGATAATCTAGCCTCCGCTCCCA
>DBEYTJ010000207.1:0-3279 GCA_048181065.1 Collinsella sp. | reverse complement strand
AGGAGCTACGATGGCTGCAGGCAAAACCTTCTATGACATCCTGGGCGTATCCAAGAGCGCCTCCGACAAAGAGATCAAGAGCGCGTTTCGCAAGCTCGCGCAAAAATATCACCCCGATGCCGGCGGCGACGAGGCCAAGTTTAAGGAGATCAGCGAGGCCTATGAGACGCTTTCGGACGAGAAGAAGCGCAAAGAGTACGACCAGATGCTCATGTTTGGCGGTATGCCGGGCGCGGGCGGCGCGTATGGCGGCGGCTACGGTGCCGGCGCGGGTGCCAGCGGCTGGGGCGACATCTTCGACAGCATCTTTAGCGGCAACGGCGCCTGGGGCAGTGATTGGGGCTCGGGCTTTGCCGGGGCTGCGGGCGCTGCCGGTGCCGGCGCTGGCCGCAGCCGTGCTCGCAAGGGCGGCGACCTGTCGCTGACTGTCGACGTAACGGCCGAGGACGCGTTTCGCGGCGTGACGCACAAGGTTACCTACCGCATTCCCTCGACGGGCGAGCAGCAGACCATTACGGTCTCGGTGCCTGCGGGCGCGGTCGACGGAGGCAAGCTGCGTTACAAACGTCGCGGCGAGTACGGCGTTGCCGGAGGCGAGCGCGGCGACCTGGTCGTGACCACGCATGTGGAGGAGCACCCGCTGTTTAAGCGCAAAGGCGCCGACGTAACCATGGAGGTGCCGGTCTCGGTCTATGAGGCGGCGCTCGGCTGCACGGTGGACGTGCCCACGCCCGGCGGCGCGACGGTTCGTCTGAAGGTGCCCGCGGGTACCCAGACGGGCAAGAAGTTCCGCTTTAAGGAAATGGGCGCGCCCGACGTCAAGCACCGTGGCCGCACCGGTGCGCTGCTCGTCGAGATCAAGGTGCAGGTTCCCACGAACCTGTCCGATGACGAGCGCGATGCCATGACCAAGCTGCGCGAGGCCGACACGCGCGACTATCGCGAGAAGGTCAACCGTTACAAGGCGACGTACTAGGGCGGTCGCGGCACACGCCCACGCCCGCGGGCTTATGATGGACGATAACGAGACGGAAAGGGGTCAGGTAGTATGGCCGAGGACAATAGGAACAAACCGCTGTACATGATCAGCGTGGCGGCCGAGTTGACCGGCATGCACCCGCAGACTCTGCGCGTCTACGAGTCCAAGGGCCTGGTGAACCCCCAGCGCTCGGGCGGCAACACGCGTTTGTATTCGCGTGCCGATATCGAGCGTCTGGAGCTCATCAACCAGCTGACCGACGAAGGCATCAACCTTGCCGGCGTGGTGCGCATCCTCGATATGAAGGAGCGTGCCGAGGAGCGCGAGCGCGAGAACGAAAAACTCCGTGCCCGCGTGCGCCAGCTCGAGGACGAACTGCACGAGTACAAGATGCAGAAGAAGATTACCGCCCTGGCCCCGCGCGACGGCTCAGTCAACCCCGAGCAAGTCATGCGCAAGCTTTTGGGCGCCGGCGGAGATTTGTAGTTACGCGGTTTTACCAACCCTATTGGTTCCGCCGTTCTAACGAACGGCGGACCAGCCGACGCTGCGCGGGCCGCATTTGGACAATCTGACGTTCAACTTAAAGGGCGCGACCAGAAGGTCAGCGCCCTTTCGTTTCACGTCACCTTGTCTCAAATGCGGCCCGCTCGCTGTCGTTTCCAAAACATCGGCGTTGGCAAACCTGGCACTTGGGGACGTTTCTTTTGTGCCGGCACTTTGGGATACTCCTTGTCGAGAGCGCGATGCGAGGGACTCGTCCTGTACTTTACCGAGATAAAGTGAACGTGCAGATTCGCAACCCACTCGCAACCGTTCTATGGCACGATATTGAACGAATGTATGCTATGCGCCCAAATCTTTTGGGCAGAGTAGGAGACAGTATGGTCAAGCTGTACGAGGACGGCATCTACCTGCGCGGCGGCAGCGAGGTTGTGCCTGCGGCCGAGGCTGCCGAGCGCGGTATTACGCAGACGCCCGAGGACGCCAAGCGTGGCACCATCGCGTATTCGATCCTTCAAGCACACAACACGTCCGGCGACCCCGAGGCGCTCAAGATTCGCTTCGACGCCATGGCGAGCCACGACATCACCTTCGTCGGCATCATCCAGACGGCGCGCGCCTCGGGCATGGAGCAGTTCCCGCTGCCTTACGTGCTTACCAACTGCCATAACTCGCTGTGCGCCGTGGGCGGCACCATCAACGAGGACGACCACGTCTTTGGCCTCTCGGCTGCCAAGAAGTACGGCGGCATCTTCGTTCCGCCGCACATCGCCGTCATCCACTCCTTTATGCGTGAGAACTTCGCGGGCTGCGGCAAGATGATCCTGGGCTCCGACTCGCACACCCGCTACGGCGCCCTGGGTACCATGGCCGTGGGCGAGGGCGGCGGCGAGCTGGCAAAGCAGCTGCTGCGCGACACCTACGATGTCGCCTATCCCGGCGTCGTGGCCATCTACCTCACGGGTGCCCCGCGCCCCGGCGTCGGCCCGCACGATGTGGCGCTCGCCATCATCCGCGCTGTCTTTGCCAAGGGTTACGTTAAGAACAAGGTCATGGAGTTTGTGGGCCCGGGCATCGCGAACATGACGACCGATTACCGCAACGGCGTCGATGTCATGACCACCGAGACCACCTGCCTGTCGAGCATCTGGGCCACCGACGAGGACACGCACGCGTTTTTGACCATGCACGGCCGCGGCGACGACTACCGCGAGCTCAAGCCCGCCGATGTCGCCTACTACGACGGTTGCGTCGAGGTCGACCTGTCGAGCATCAAGCCCATGATCGCGCTGCCGTTCCATCCTTCCAACGGCTTTGAGATCGACGAGCTCAACGAGAACCTCGAGGACATCCTGCATGAGGTGGAGCTCGAGTCCGCCAAGATCGGCGAGGGCAAGACGCACTTTAGCCTGCTCGACAAGATCGTCGACGGCAAGCTGCACGTGCAGCAGGGCGTTATCGCCGGCTGCTCGGGCGGCAACTACGACTCCGTGGTCCAGGCTGCCCGCGTGCTCAAGGGTGCCAACACCGGCTGCGGCGAGTTCTCGCTGTCGGTCTATCCCACGAGTCAGCCCGTGGCACTCGAGCTTACACGCCGCGGCTACATCTACGACCTTATGGAGGCCGGCGCGATTGTGCGCACGGCATTCTGCGGCCCGTGCTTTGGCGCCGGCGACACGCCCGCCAACAACGGCCTGTCCATCCGCCACACCACGCGCAACTTCCCCAACCGCGAGGGTTCCAAGCCGGGTAATGGCCAGCTGAGCGCCGTGGCCCTGATGGACGCCCGCTCCATT
>DBEYTJ010000206.1:0-4492 GCA_048181065.1 Collinsella sp. | reverse complement strand
AAGAAGTTCTGGAACTGCCAACCGTAGCCAAAGGTACCGGCTGCGGTGTTGATGGGGTTCTGCATCTTGACGCCGCCGAAATCGACGGCCATGTTCACGGTACCCACTAGAAGACCACCACCTTGGAAGCATCGAACACGGGGCCGCACATGCAGGCGCCCTTCATACCGTCGACCGTCTCGACATTGCAGGTGTTGCAGGCACCAAAGCCGCAGCTCATCATGCGCTCGAGCGACACCTCGCAGTACGCGCCGGCCTCGGCGGCAGCGGCGGCAACCTTCTTCATCATGACGGCGGGACCACAGCTGGCGACGTAGTCGTAACCGCCCTCGCCGAGCAGCTCGGCGGCAGGATCGGTGCAGAAGCCGTGCGTGCCCAACGAGCCGTCATCGGTGCACACGTTGACCGTGGCTCCCAGCGCGCGAAACTCATCGACGCCCACGGCCTTGGAAGCGGTGCCAAAGCCCAGGCAAACGTCGAAATCCACGCCCTGCTCGGCAAGCTTGCCGGCAAGGCACAGCACGGGCGGAACGCCGATGCCACCGGCGACGAGCAGGGCCTTCCTAGTGCCCTCGGGAACAAGCCAGCCGCGGCCGCCAGGGCCCAACAGGTTGGACTTGGAGCCGGGGGCCATCTGCGACAGACGACGGGTGTCGTCGCCCACGACGGCGTACCACAGCTCGACGGTACCGGCCTGGGCGTCGGCGCAATAGAAGCTCAGGGGCACGCGAAGCAGCGAGGACGCATCGCCGGGCACGGCAATGTTCACAAACTGACCGGGCTTGAGCGCACTTGCAAGCTTGGGGGCCGAGATGACGAGCGAGAAGATGCCGTCGGCGATCTCCCGGTTCGAGACGACCTCGAAGTCGTGCATGCGTGCAGTGGAAGGTGTGGGCATAGACGCTCCAATCCCCCATGCGATTGCATGGTCAAAACGAACAGAAAGCGCGGCACCGCAAGGGCACCGCGCAAAAAAGCGATAAGGCTATGCTAGCAGATGCAGCCGTCGGCGAGCGTCTGCTTACCGCCGACAAACACATCGGTGGCACGACCGGTAAGCGTGCGGCCGGCAAAACCGGAGTTCTCGGCGCGCGACTCGTAACCGTCCTCGCCAACCGTCCAAGTGGCGGACGCGTCGAACACGGTCAGGTCGGCAACGGAGCCCGCCTTGACCTGAACCTGGTCGAGGCCCAGGATCTCACGCGGCTTGATGGCCATGAGCTCGACCATGCGGCCCATGCTCATCTTGCCCGTGTTGACCAGCTCGGTGAGCACGAGCGACAGCGAGGTCTCGAGGCCGATCATGCCAAAGGGCGCAAGCTCGAACTCGCGGGCCTTCTCCCACGGGGTGTGGGGAGCGTGATCGGTGACGATAACGTCGACGGTGCCGTCGATGACACCCTGACGGATGGCCTCGGCATCCTCGTCGGTGCGCAGCGGCGGATTGACCTTGAGCGAGGTATTGTAGGTCTCGTCCAAGTCGTTCTCGGTCAGGAACATGTGGTGCGGGGTGGCCTCGCAGGTAACCTGAACGCCAGCGGCCTTACCGGCACGCACGATCTCCAGGCCATGGGCGGTGGAGATGTGCTGGATGTGCAGCTTGGCACCGGTCAGCTTGGCGATCTCGATGTCGCGGGCGATCTGGAGCTCCTCGCCGGCAGCCGGCCAGCCCTCGAGAGCCAGACGGGTCGAGACCTTGCCCTCGTTGATCTGGCCGTGGCCGACCAGGTCCTCGTCCTGGCAGTGGCTCATAAAGACCTTGCCGAACATCTTGCCGTAGTCCATGCAGCGACGGAGCATGCCAGCGCCCTGCACGCCGCGACCGTCGTCGGTGAAGGCGACGGCGCCGTGGGCGACCATATCGCCCATCTCGGACATGGCCTCGCCCTTAAGACCGCGGGTCATGGCGCCCGACGGATAGACGCGGCAGTGACCGACCTCGGCAGCGCGGGACTTGACGAACTCCACGACGGTGCCGTTATCGGTGACGGGATCGGTGTTGGGCATGGCGCACACGCCGGTAAAGCCGCCCTTGGCAGCTGCGCGGGTGCCGCTCTCGATGTCCTCTTTGACCTCGTAGCCGGGCTCGCGAAGGTGAACGTGCATATCCACCAGGCCGGGGACGAGGTACTTGCCGGAAAGGTCGCGGACCTCGGCTCCCTCGACGGCGAGATTCTCGCCGACCTCGGCGATCTTGTCGCCGTCAATCAGGACGTCAACGACACCGTCAAGCTCGACGGACGGGTCGACGACGTGGGCATTCTTAAGAAGCAAGGCCATTATCGGCACCTCCAAGCAGCAGATACAGGATAGCCATACGCACGCAGATACCGGCGTAGACCTGCTCCAGGATGACGGAGCGTTGCGGGTGGTCGGCCATATAGGAATCGAACTCGACGCCGCGGTTGATGGGGCCCGGGTGGCAGATAATCGCGTCGGGCTTCATGAGCTTCTCGCGGTCCTTGGTCAGGCCGAAGAGCTTGTGGTACTCGCGAATGGTCGGGAACGGGGCACCCTCGAGGCGCTCCTGTTGCACGCGCAGCATGTAGACGACGTCCAGCTCGGGCAGGACGGAATCGAGGTCGCTCGTCACGTGGTCGCAGCCCAGGACCTCGGGCGCCGGCGGCAGCAGCGTGCCGGGGGCGACGGCGTAGGTCTCGCAGCCCATGATCTTAAGGGCGGGGATCAGCGAGCCGCAGACGCGGGAGTGCGCGATATCGCCGACGACGGCGACCTTCAGACCGTGGAAGTCACCCTTGTGCTCCCAGATGGTGTACAGGTCGAGCAGGGCCTGCGTGGGATGGTTGTGCTTGCCGTCACCGGCGCAGATGACGCTCGCGGGCGAGTTCTGCGTGACGATGTAGGGAGCACCGGCGTGCTTATCGCGCACGACGATGCAGTCGATCTTGTAGGCGTTGAGGGTCTCGACGGTGTCGACGAGGCTCTCGCCCTTGACCGTGGAGGTCGAGGAGCCGCCAAAGTTGAGGCTGTCGGCCGAAAGACGCTTCTCGGCGAGCTCGAAGGAACTGCGGGTGCGCGTCGAGGGCTCGTTGAACATGTTGACGATGGTCTTGCCCTTGAGCGTGGGGACCTTCTTGATGGCACGCTCGTTGACCTCGGAGAACGCCTTGGCGGTCTCGAGGATGAGCTTGATGTCCTCTTCGGAGTACTCGGTAATGTCGATCAGGTGCTTATGGTTGAACGCCACGGTACTACTCACCTCCCAGCGGCGCGGAGCCCACGTGGGAACCCGGCGCGACGTCGTTAATCTCGACAGCGGTGTGGCCGTCGACTTCCTTCATATATAGGTGCACGTTCTCCTCATGCGACGAGGGAACGTTCTTGCCGACAAAGTCCGGCGAGATGGGGAGCTCGCGGTGGCCGCGGTCAACGAGGACTGCCAGCTCAATGCGGCTCGGACGGCCCAGGTCCATGACGGCGTCGAGAGCGGCGCGGATGGTACGGCCCGTATACAGGATGTCGTCCACCAGCACGACGCGCTTGCCGTCGACACTGAAGGGAATGTTGGTAGCGTGGATCGCGGGAGCGAAATTGGTCGCATAGTCATCGCGGTAGAAGCTGATGTCCAGGCTGCCGAGCGGAACATCGACGCCCTCGATCTCCTTGATCTCCTCAGCGAGCTTCTTTGCCAGAAGGTCGCCGCGCGTGACGATGCCGACCAGAGCGAGATCTTCACAGCCCTCGTTGCGCTCGAGAATCTCGTGCGCGATGCGGGTCATCGCTCGATTGACGGCGGTCTCGTCCATGATGACCGCCTTGGGGGAAGTCGTGCCCATCGATCTCCTTCCTCACATGTCTTGACTGCTGACACAGTCAAAAAAATAGATGCCCGACCGCTCAAAGCGGACCAGACACCCACAGGAAGGGCTGCTCTTTGGCAGCAATGTAATTCCATGTGGGTATCTCGTACCCCTTTAATGGTCAAGGGATAGTGTAGCCAACCTCGAGCTTAATTGCGAGCATAAATACAGAGCAATCCGTAAACGGAGCCCAACACTCCATAAACCTATATATATTTGTGGGACGAGCTTGAAAACCTTGGTTCGAGCTGGCATAATCCCCCCTGCTGCACGTAAATCGGATCTACGTCCAGGGCCGTAGCGTGGGCACTATCGCCAAAAGAGGAATATCTCTGTGTAGATTGCGCACAGGGAGTTGCTTCTGTGCTATAGTTCAGGCTTGTTTGTTAACGCGACATGTTCGTTTGTCGCCCAAGGAGGGTCAGTTATGTCCAAAGTTTGCGAAGTTTGCGGTAAGCACCCCGTTGCCGGTCGCTCCATCAGCCACTCTCACCGCGTCACCAACCGTAAGTTCCGCCCCAACATCCAGCGCGTCTACGTCGTCGTCGATGGTCACCGTCGCAAGATGAACGTTTGCTCCACCTGCCTCAAGTCCGGCAAGGTTGCGCGCTCCTAAATAAGGTCTTACCAACAAGTACCTCGGACTCTCCGGGTCAAAGACCTCGCGTTCA
>DBEYTJ010000205.1:0-3579 GCA_048181065.1 Collinsella sp. | reverse complement strand
GACCAACTGCATGGCGAGGTGCGTGTCTTGTTCCAGCCGGCGGAAGAGATATCGGTCGGTTCGCGCAAGATGATTGCTGAAGGTGCGCTCGATGGGGTGGATACCATTTATGCTGCTCATATTTGGAGCGAAGTGGAAGCGGGTACCATTTCCGCCGAAGCGGGGCCGCGCATGGCGAATTGCGACTGGTTCCGCATTGATGTCGCGGGCGCTAGCGCGCATGGCGCCATGCCCCACAAGGGCGTCGATGCCATCGTTGTGGGCGCTGCGGTTATCGATGCGTTGCAGGTTATCGTCAGCCGCGACGTTTCCCCGTTCGATCCTGCGGTTATCACGATTGGCGAATTCCATGGCGGTGTTGCGCGAAACATCATGGCGGGCACAGCGTACCTGACGGGTACGGTTCGCTCGTTCACGCCCGAAGTGCGCGATTACATCAAGGAGCGCATGGCCCACGTGGTTGAAGAAGTGGCGCTTTCGTATGGCGCAACCGCGAAATTCGAGTGGACGTACGGCAATTCGTGCCTGGTGAACGACGAGGCTTGCGCCGCACGTGCGCAAAACGCCATTGCAAAGGTTCTTGGCGAAGAGGCGCTTTGCCATTACGAGGGCACGCTTTCGGGTGAAGACTTCACCGAGTACCTGGCAAAGGTTCCCGGCGTGCTCGTGTTTATTGGTGCCCGTAATCCGGAAGTGGGCGCAACGTATCCGCAGCACAGTTGTTTCTACAATGTCGACGAAAGCGTTCTGGTGGGTGGCTCGCTTGCTGCAGCGCAGTATGCCTTCGATTTCCTCTCTGAAGAATAGAAGGGCTGCAGTTTTCGGCCTTGCTGCCTTGCCCGCCTGTTTCACTGATTTGCGCCGTCGCTCCCTTGCCCGGGGCGGCGGCGTTTTTTTTATGCGGTGAGGCGCCTGGCCTGCAGTTTGGCCATTTTCCCGTCCGTATGGCACTACCGCCTCCCGTGCCCGCCCGATACGATTTTTCCATCTGATGAACACATGAACGAGGGGAGCGGTCATGAATGCCAGGGACAACATGCACAGAACAGGCAGCTGCACCGAAGGCGGCTTCGCCAAGGCGTCTGCGCGCTTCGGCGTGGTAACCGCGCAGGGCGGCTGGCGCAAGGTGACGTGGGGCGTCGTCGCCGGGGTGGCCGCCGTTGCCACCGCGGGGTCGCTGATGGCGCCGAGCGCCGCGCTCGCGGCCGAATGCGTCAACGTCGGCGGCACCCAGTACAACGCCGGTACCGCGGCAGGCGACGACGCCGGCACCTGGGCCTGGGACGGCGCCGACGACATGAAGCTCAACGGCTACAACGGCGGCGCGATCAAGGCCGAGGGCAAGCTCAACATTGCCTATGAGGGCAAGAACACCGTGAAAACCGAGCCTGATTACACCGGAGCCGCCATCAAGGCGCAGGACGGCACTAGCCAGAAAGCAGAGTTGAACATAACGAGCTCGAATAGCACGGATGAGCTCAATGTGACAGCCGAGGCCGATGCAATTAAATCCACAGGCGACCTCTCCATTTCCGGCCCAGGCACTGTGAACACCACAAGCACTGCTTCCGACGGAATTGAGGCAAAGGGCGATCTCTCTATCACGGGCTCGGGCACCGTGAATGCAACGGGCGGTACCGAAGGCATCCAATCCAAGGGCAAGACCACTATCGATTCCTCTGGCACAGTGATCGCTAAAGGAGGCGAAGGTTACGGCATCGCCGCGGGCAGTGACCTGATCATCAAAGGTGGCGGCAAGGTAGAGGCAAGCTCTATAGGAGAAGCGGCGATTTGGGCTGACGACGGCATTAACATCTCGGGCGGCAGCCAGGTCGAGGCGAGCTCCAGGGAAACTCTTGCCGTCGACACCGATGGCAGCCTCACGGTCGCGGACGCCTCCCTTAACGCAAGCGGTGTTGAATATGGTGTCTATGGCTACAAGGGCATTGCGCTCGACCACGCGACCGTGACGGTCCGTACAAGCGGGGGCGGCGGCCAAGCTATCGCACTCTTCACCGACGGGGACGACATCGTCATCAAAAATGGTTCCATCGTGGACGCGTTCGCAGAAGGAGAGTTCTCAGCTGCGATCTCTACCAGAAACCACCAGTCTAACATCGCGGGTGGCCATATCTACATCAGCGACTCCGTTGTCAAGGCTATAGCCCGCTATGTCGAGTCCGGTAGCGACGGCCCCGATCACTACAGCAACGACCAAAGCGGCGAGGTCATCCCCGAGCATAGGGGCATGAACCTGGGCATCTTCGCCCAGACCTACGAGGGCATCACGCCCGCGACCATCTCGATCGTTCGCAGCAAGGTCACGGCCGAGGGAGACACGGCGGCAATCTTCGCCCTTGCCATAAGCGCGGACGGCAAGGCGATCGGCACTATCGAGATCGAAGGCGCCATCATCCAGACGCCTGCAGGCGGCAAGATCATTGACTATCGCTACGAGGAAGAGTACAGCCGCGGCATCTCCTACGAGGCAGGTCAAACCATCGGCACGGGCGATGCCGTAGTCGACTCCCCCTATAACGAAGCTGTTGCCAAGAGCACGGTCATCGCGCCTTTCGAGGAGGCCAAGCCCGAGGCCAACCCTGAGGAATCCACGCCCGTGGTGAAGCCAGCCAAGCAGCAAACGCTCGTGACGGGCGCCAAGGCCGAGCCCGGGGAGGCAAAGAAGAACCTTCCTGCGACGGGGGATGCATCGCCTGTAGGGCTTGCTGCCACAGCTTTCGCTGGCGTGGCTGCGGCATTCGCGAGCTTGGCCGCTCTGCTCGCCGGGTTCGTCGCTCGCCGCAAGCGAGAATAAGAGCTGCGTTTTAAGCGAAGTGTGTATTTCGCTTGGATGATTTGTTCAATGTGGCTGGCGCCAGTGCGGTGCCAGCCACGCTATTTCAGCATGAATTCTTTCAGCCCCGAGCGGCTGGTTATTCCCAGCTTCGCATACGTTGTTGAAAGCCTGTTTTCACCGTACCGCGTGAAATCCCCATATGATCTGCGATTTCAGTGTTGGACCAACCGCGGCATGCCAGCATCGAAATGGCGAATTCCGTTGTGGTAAGACTGTCGGCAACGGTTTTGTGTGCTGCGGGGTTATGAACATGCCGCCATCCGCGGCTGAATCGGTAGGTGATTTCGATTACCCGTGCAAATTCGTGCGAGTAATCTTTTTTGAGGCACGCTTCAGGCAGACCCTGAAGAAGACCGTGGTGTTCCCCGATTGTTTCGATCAGGTCGTCTGCTTGGGCTATGCTCCAAGCTTCCATAAAGTGGCATTCTGCCTTTTCGGGTTGTCGTTTGCTCATCCAACCCATTGCCGCCACAAGATGAAGGAACATTTCAGAGATGGGGTAGCGCGCCTGCTTCATCCCCAGGGCGTTTTCTGCCATTCCTATGCAGCGGCCGTAATCGCCGGTGAGATATGCCTGGTGAGCCATGGCGTAGGTCGCGAATAGGCGGAGGCCTTCGGGCAGCAGGGCGGCAACTTTGTAAAAATCATCTGCTGTTACAGGTGGCTTCAGGTGCAGTAGGACGCTCGATGACGCCGTGAATAGTAAATAGGCGGCACGTTCT
>DBEYTJ010000204.1:0-4161 GCA_048181065.1 Collinsella sp. | reverse complement strand
CGCCATACCCTCGATTGCCGCGATGTACTCCTCGCGCACATGATCGATCTTGGGCTGGGTGCGGCCGATGCTGCCCTCGCTGCGCAGCCAAATCGTTACATCAAAGCCGCAGTAGGCAGCCTGAAAGGCAATCTGGCTTCCTAACACGCCGCCGCCGGCAACACAAACGGTCTTGTAGCTCATAGGAACAGTCCTCTCTTACGTAATTCCATAGATGTGTATTTATTCAACCGTAAGGGGACTGCACGCTGGGGGTGGGTTCTATAAACGGACGGTAATTTGCGGCGAACGGCTACATCTGTTCATTAACTCTCGATTTTGAGGGCATTTTTTGACGCTACTGAACCGCTGTTTTCGGAAGTGCGGGGAAAAATCGGGGTTCGCCGACCAGACCGGCCTTTTTTACAACAAAACCGCAGGTCGTGAGAGTCTAAAAAGGCGGTGTGCTCAGGAGGTTCGCGTTTTTTCCCGCACTTCCGAAATTCGAGTGCACAGAAGGCTGCGACAAAACGATTTACGCAACATATATCCAGCAAAAACGGGTGGTAGCCGGTACGGCTACCACCCGTTTGTCTCATATCTAGCCCAAAGCAGGCCAGTTACTTCTTAATGCCGCGTCCCAGGCGCTCAGCGACCGACGCCACGGCACTCTCGTCGACCGAGCCGCAGCTCACGCAGCCATCGTGGGCACGCATCTGGCCGGTGACCTCGTCCATCGCGAGCGGCGCCACCTTCTCGAGCTTAAAGCCCTTGCCGGCGCGCATGTTTTCCTTGGCCACGCTGATCATGAGCTTAATGCGGTTGAGCTGGTTGACCTCGGACGCGCCGGGGTCGTAGTCCACCGCGACGATGTTGCTCTCGGGATGCTGGCGGCGCAGCTCCTTGATCACGGCCTTACCCACTACGTGGTTGGGCAGGCACGCGAAGGGCTGCGTGCAGATGATGTTGGGCGCACCGTGGTCGATCAGGTCGAGCATCTCGGCCGTGAGCAGCCAGCCTTCGCCCATGTTGTTGCACACCGAAAGCACCGTACGAGCCTTGTCCGCCATGGTGCCAATGCGCTCGGGCGCCTCGAAGCGGCGGGACTTTTCGAGCATCTCCTCCACCGGCGTGCGCATCCAGTCCACCAGCTTAATGAGCGCCTGCATGCTAGCGCGCGCCGTGGCAGAGCTTCCCAGCTCGTCTTTTTGAAGCTCGGCGTTGCTCATGGAGTACAGGAAGAAGTCGAGCAGGCCCGGTACCACGGCCTCGCAGCCCTCGCGCTCAATGACATCGACCACGTGGTTGTTGGCCGTGGGATGGAACTTGACCAGGATCTCGCCAACCACGCCCACGCGCGGCTTGGTACCCTCGCCCACAAGCGGCATGGTGTCGAACGCGCGGATGGCCTCGCGGCACAACTTGGTGTAGTTGTGCCTGTTGAACTTAGGCGCCAGCTTGCGGGCGCGCGCCATGTACTCCTCGTAGAGTGCGTTGGCGGCACCGGGCGTGGCCTCGTACGGGCGGCAACGATAGAGCATCTGCATCATGACGTCACCAAAGAGCACTGCGTAGACTGCCTGCTTAAGCAGTGCCGGCGTAATCTTAAAGCCGGGGTTGTCCTCACCGAGCGCCACGGCCGAAAGCGAGATCACCGGGATCTCGGGGTGGCCGCTCTCGCGCAGGGCCTTGCGGATGAGTGCGATGTAGTTGGTGGCACGGCAGCCGCCGCCGGTCTGGCTGATAACCACGGCCGTCTTGGACAGGTCGTACCGACCGCTCTCGATGGCCTCCATAATCTGGCCCGTCACCAGGATCGACGGATAGCAAATGTCATTGTTCACGTAGCGCAGGCCAGCCTCGACGGCATCGTGGTCGGTCGAGGGCAGCAGCTCCAAGTTGTAGCCGGCACCGCGGAACACCTCTTTGACCAGGTCAAAGTGAATCGGCGCCATCTGCGGGCACAGGATGGTGTAGCCCTCCTCGCGCATCTGCTCGGTAAAGGGCACCTTGGGCCACGCGGTCGAAGCACTCTCACGCTGCGCCTCAAACGTGTACTTGCGGCTCGCGAACGCGGGGGCATCCGTGGAGGGCGCCACCGGCGCGGCATCGCCTTGCTCGTAGGCCTCGCCCGCGGCCGTGGCCTCGGCCAGGCGCTCGGCCTCCTGGTCCTTGAGCGCTGCCATGAGCGAGCGGATGCGGATGCGCGCGGCACCCAGGTTAGACACCTCGTCGATCTTAAGCACGGTGTAGATCTTGCCGCTGGCTTCCAGAATCTCCTGCACCTGATCGGTGGTCAGAGCGTCCAGGCCGCAGCCGAAGGAATTGAGCTGGATCAGGTCCAGGTCGTTGCGCATCGTCACAAAACGGGCGACGGCGTACAGGCGGCTGTGGTACATCCACTGGTCGACGACGCGAATCGGACGCTCGGGCTTTACCAGATGCGCAAGCGAATCCTCGGTAAAGACCGCAAAGCCAAAGCTCGAGATAAGTTCGGGCAGGGCGTGGTTGATCTCGGGGTCGTTATGGTAGGGACGACCGGCGAGCATGATGCCGTGACCGCCATGGTCCTCGACCCACTTAAGAGCCTCCTCGCCCATGGTCTGGATATCCTCGTGGAAACGCGCATCGGCCTCAAAAGCAGCGTTGACGGCGGCATCGACCTCGGAGCGCGTGATCTTGGGACCGCGCACGCGACCGCGACCGGCTTGCGCATCGGCCACACGGTCGACGGCGAGCACCTGGTACAGACGGCGCTTAAGCTCGGTCTTATCGTGATACGGCACAAACGGATACAGGAACTCGATGTTCTGTTCGCGAATCTCGTCGATGTTGAGCGCCAGCGCTGTGGGGTAGCTCATGACGATGGGGCAGTTGTAACAGTTGCCAGCCGTCGGATCCTCCTTGCGCTCCCAGCGCACGCACGGCATCCAGATGAAGTCGACATCGCGGTCGATGAGGTTCATCACATGGCCGTGGCTCATCTTTGCCGGGTAGCACACGCTCTCGGACGGCATGGACTCGATGCCCGCCTGGTAGGTCTTTTTGCTCGACTGGTCGGACAGCTGCACGCTAAAGCCCAGGCGCGTAAAGAACGCATGCCAGAAGGGGTAGTTCTCGTACATGTTGAGCGCACGGGGGATACCCACGGTGCCGCGCGGGGCCTCGTCGGGACTCAGAACCTCGCGGTTAAAGAGCAGCTCGTTTTTCTTTTTGAAGAGGTTGGGGGCCTCGGTCTTTTGCTTTTTGTGGCCGGCACCCTTCTCGCAGCGGTTACCGGTAATGAAGCGCCTACCGCCGCCAAAGTCGTTAACGGTGAGCTGGCAGTTGTTGGAGCAACGGCCGCAGCGGACATGCTTTTGCGTCACGGTGAGGTGCGCGATGTCCTCAGCAGAAAGAATGGTCGAAGTGCCGTCGGCACCGGCGCGATCGCGGGCGAGCAGGGCCGCACCGTAGGCGCCCATGCAGCCGGCGATGTCGGGACGCACGGCATGAACGCCGGTGAGCTGCTCAAACGCGCGCAGCGTGGCATCGGACATAAAGGTGCCGCCCTGAACGATCGCCTGGCTGCCGATCTCCTTGGGGTCGCGCAGCTTAATGACCTTGAACAGGGCGTTCTTGATGACGGAATAGGACAGGCCGGCCGCGATGTCGCCCACCGTGGCGCCTTCCTTTTGCGCCTGCTTGACGCGCGAGTTCATAAAGACCGTGCAGCGACTTCCCAGGTCGACCGGGGCCTTGGCATGGATGGCGGCATCGGCGAACGCGCGCACGTCCATGTTCATAGACACGGCGAAACTCTCGATAAAGCTGCCGCAGCCCGACGAACAGGCCTCGTTGAGCATGATGTGCTCGATGACACCGTCCTTGACGCGCAGGCACTTCATGTCCTGGCCACCAATGTCCAGAATGAACTCGACGCCGGGCAGGAACGCCTTGGCGCCGCGCAGGTGCGCGACAGTCTCGATCTCGCCGGAGTCGGCCTTGAGGGCCTCGATGAGCAGCGCCTCGCCGTAGCCCGTGGTAGTCACGTGGCCGATAGTGCAGCCGGCGGGGATGTGGTTGTAGAAATCGGCCATGATGACCTTGGCCGTGCCCAGGATGTCGCCGTTGTTGTTGCCGTACCAGGTGTGCAGCAGCTGACCGTCCTCGCCCACGAGCGCGGCCTTCATGGTGGTGGAG
>DBEYTJ010000203.1:0-1019 GCA_048181065.1 Collinsella sp. | reverse complement strand
ATCGCCATGAAGGCCGATAACCACAACGAGGGCGGCATCTTCGCCCTGTTTAGCTTGGTGCGCAAAGTGGCGCCGTGGCTGATCCTTCCCGCCATGATCGGCGGCGCGGCGCTGCTCGCCGACGGCATCCTCACCCCCGCCGTCACGGTCACCACGGCCATCGAGGGCTTGCGCACTATCGAGTGGGGCCATGCGCTTTTGGGTGACGGCCAGACCAACGTCATCATCATCACCATCATCATTATCTGTGGCCTGTTTGCCATGCAGCGCGCCGGCACTTCGTCGATCGGCAAGCTGTTCGGCCCGCTCATGACGCTGTGGTTCCTGTTCTTGGCTGGCGCCGGCCTGTTCAACATGCTCGGCAACCTGTCCATCCTACGCGCACTCAACCCCATCCGCGGCATCATGTTCCTGTTCTCGCCCATCAACCACTCGGGCATCATGGTGCTCGGCTTCGTCTTTCTGTCGACGACCGGCGCCGAGGCCCTCTACTCGGATATGGGCCACGTGGGCAAGGCAAACATCTATGCATCCTGGCCGTTTGTTAAGGCGGCCCTTATCCTCAACTATCTGGGTCAAGGAGCTTGGCTGCTCGCCAATAACTCCAACCCCCAGATGCTCGCGATGGATATCGTCAACCCGTTCTATATGATGCTCCCCGAGCCCCTGCGCCCCTTTGCCATCGTGCTTTCGGCCGTGGCGGCCATCATCGCCTCGCAGGCGCTCATCACCGGCTCGTTCTCGCTGGTATCCGAGGCCACGCGCCTCAACCTTATGCCGCATCTGCGCATCCACTACCCCAGCGACACCAAGGGCCAACTCTATATTCCGCTCGTCAACAACATCATGTGGGTCGGCTGTATCTTCATCGTGCTGCTGTTCCAAAACTCCGAGCGCATGGAGAGCGCCTACGGCCTCGCCATTACCGTGACCATGCTCATGACCACGACGCTTTTGACGAGCTACATCGCCGGCATCCTCAAGCACAAGCTGGGCGCCTGCGTCTTCGCCCTGCTCTT
>DBEYTJ010000202.1:0-7193 GCA_048181065.1 Collinsella sp. | reverse complement strand
AGAACGACCTGCTGGGAGAGGTTCTTGCTCATGGTAGAACACCTTTCTCAATAAAATCCCTAGCGGTTGAGTAGAGTTATACCCTATCGCGCTCAAATGGGTCAACACGAAATAACTCAGAAACATACTTACCTTATGGGTAATTCTACCTACAAAAAAGGGACAGACACCTTCGTGGTGGTTCTGGCCGATGCAGTGGTATGCCTTACTGTTTTATCTCGATCTGTAACATCTGGACGGACAAAAGGTCTCTATCTGTTACAGATTGAGACAAAGGTCTGGGGCTAAGACGTCTTATCTAGATCCGTAACAGTTAGACGGGAATTCGGACCCTAGATGTTACAGATTGAGATAATCGCGTCGCGAAAATAAAAACCTCCGCAAGGGCGTTCCCCTTGCGGAGGTTTTCTTACTCGTTGAGTAGCCTTACGGCTTCGGCGGCCATGTTCTCGACCGTCATGCCGTTCTGTGCGAGCAGTTCGTTGGGGTCGTAGCGGTCGGGGAAGCCCTTGGCGATGCCGAAGGTGCGCGTGCGCAACTGCGTGCATGCCAGATAACATGCCACGCGCTCGCCCCAGCCGCCGTCCAAGATGCCGTCCTCGAGGGTGACGACAACGCGATGCTCGGCGGCAAGGCTATCGAGGAACTCGCGGTCAAGCTCGGTTGCAAAGCGAGGGTTGACGAGCGAGGCCTCGATACCGTACTCGGCGGCCAAGCGGTTTGCCACACGCTCGCCCAGCTCAAAGAAATCGCCGAGTGCGAGCACGGCAACGTCGCGGCCCTGGCGCACCACGTTGTAGCGAACGGCACTGTACTCGGTGTCTTCGGCAGGCGCCAAATCGGGGCGGCTCACCAGGCCAATGCCCGGTACGCGGATCGCCACGGGATGCTCGAGGTGGTCGAGCGACCAGCTCAGCATGGACAGATATTCCTCCATGCAGGCCGGCGCTAGGTAGCGCATGTTGGGAAGAGCGCCCAGCATGGAAATATCGAAGAACGAGAGGTGCGTCTCGGATGTGGTGCCAAAGATCGATGCGCCAAACACCAGGATGGTTGCGGGGGCATCGTTGAGGCACAGGTCGTGCCACAGCTCGTCGTAGGCGCGCTGCAAAAACGTGCCGTACGCACCAAAGACTGGCTTGGCGCCCGAGCGTGCAAGCGCGGTGGCAAAGGTCACAGCGTGCTCCTCGGCAATGCCCACGTCGACAAACTGCTTGCCGGCGGCAGCGCGAAGCTCGGGCGTAAAACCCATGATGTAGGGCGTGGCGGCCGTGATGCCCACGACCTGCGGATCGCGCTCGATGGCGGCGCTGAGCGCCTCGCCCGTAATGTCGGCATAGGTGCGCGGCGCAGGCTCGCTCGGATGGCCCGGGCAGAGCTTGCGGCCGGTCGCCATGTCAAAGGGGCCTACGTGATGCCAGCGCTCGGGGTCGTTTTGGGCCGGCTCAAAGCCCTTGCCCTTGGCGGTGGAGACGTGCAGCACGATGGGGTGATCGATATTGCGCAGTTCCTGCAGCGCATCGACTAGGGCCAACACATCGTTACCGGCGTCCAGATAGCGGTAGTCGAGCCCCATCGCGCGGAAAACGTTGCGCTCACAGGTGCCGTTGCTGGCGCGCAGCTCGGCCAGATTGCGATACAGGCCGCCATGGTTCTCGGCGATGGACTGGTCGTTATCGTTGACGATGATGATCAGGTTGCTATCGAGTTCGGCGGCATTGTTAAAGCCCTCAAACGCCAGGCCGCCCGAAAGCGAGCCGTCGCCAATGATGGTGATGACGTTGTACGTATCGCCCGCCAGTTCGCGCGCGTGGGCAAGGCCGCAGCCCAGGCTCACCGACGTGGAGGTATGGCCCATGGCGAACAGGTCGTGCTCGGACTCGTCGGGATTGGCAAAGCCAGAAGCCTCACCATAACGCTCCGGATCGATATAAGTGTACGCGCGCCCCGTTAGCGCCTTGTGGGCGTAGGTCTGGTGCGAAACGTCAAAGACAATTTTGTCGGTGGGGGAGTTAAACACGCGATGAAGCGCAACCGTAAGCTCAACGACGCCCAAGTTGGGGGCAACGTGTCCGCCGACAGCGGCGGAGCTTTCGAGGATGGCGTGGCGGATCTCGCCGCAGAGCAGCGGAAGCTCGGCGCGGTCGAGAGCCTTGACGTCCTTGGGCGTTGTCGTTTGCGTAAGCAGCATCGTTGTGGGTTACTCCATGCGAATCGAGCGCCGGCGCTCCCTCGGCCGGCACAATTGCACAAGACAGTCTCGCACATTTTGGCGTTTGATATGTGACGGCGGCGCGGTAATTCGCCAACTGGCGGGGCAAAACGTTTTGTCCGATGCCATACTGATGTGTTCCATGATGTTTTTATCGATTGTACGCAGGCCGTGGCTTGTCGCCGTGAGTCGCTGGAAGGAGGCAGCATGTCCGATGTCGTTCGTGCCGAGAAAATCGCGCGCGAGGTCGACTATGCCGCCCGCCAGCTGGCCCAGGCGGGCCGCTTGGACCTGACGCGCGAGTTTATTCAGCATGGCGATGTGACGGTCTATACGCATGTGACCTCGGTGGCGCGGGCAAGTCTGTCCTTTGCCGAGCGCCTGGGCCGCGTCGGTGTCTCGGTCGACCGCGCTTCGTTGCTGCGTGGAGCCTTGCTGCACGACTACTTTCTCTATGACTGGCACGATCCCGACCCAAGCCATCGGCTGCATGGCTTTCGCCACCCGTTTTTTGCCCTAGCGCGAGCCGAAGAGGATTTTGAGCTGACGCCGCGCGAGCGGAATATCATCGCGCGCCATATGTTTCCGCTGGTGCCGGTGCCGCCGACGTGTCGTGAGGCTTGGATTGTGTGCCTGGCGGATAAATGGTGTGCGCTGCGCGAGACGGTCGCCGGCCGCCTGCCGCGCAAGGACGAGGCGGACGATTCGAACGAGGGCTCGAGTGACGGCTCGAGCAAAGATTCGAGTGAGAAGAGGAGAGGATAGACGGTGGGGACCGCGATCGACATGGCATTTGACGGCGCGACGCTTGCCGCCTGTCCGCTTTCGGCGCTGGTGCTCTCGTTCGCCTTCTACGGTTTCTGCGGCTGGGCATGGGAATCGACAGTCTGCGCCATGCTCAACCACGGGCGCTTTGCCAACAGCGGCTTTTTGCTGGGACCGTGCTGCCCCATCTATGGCGCGGGCGGCATTGCCTGCTGGCTGCTGTTGCGCGGAATTCCTGACGCGTCGAGCCAGTTTGTCGCGGCAGCGCTCGTATGCAGCGTGATTGAGTACAGCGTGGGCGTGCTGCTGGAAAAAACAACAGGCGCTCGCTTTTGGGACTATTCGCACCTGCCGTTTAACCTGCACGGGCGCATCTGCCTGTACTGGGCCTGCGCGTTTGGCCTGGGTGCGTTGTGCATTTGCCGTTTAGTGGAGCCGGCATTGCTGGGGCTGCTTGGCCATCTGCCGGTGCTGATTGTGCGGTTGTCCGCCTTTATCGTCGCGGTTGCGATGATAGTCGACGCGGCATGCTCTTTGGCCAGTTGGCGCCGCCTGTCCGATCAGCTGGAGCGTGTGCGTGCCGACCTTGCCGACCGCATCAATGAGTCGCTTGCCGATGCGTCTGACTCCATGCTCGAACGTATTCCCGATTCGGCGATCGACTCGGTGGCGCAGACGCATATCCGCAGCCGTGCCGTTAACGCGTGGCTGGCGGAGCTGGGCGACGCAACGCTCGATGCCCTGCGTGAGAAGGCTTCGATGCCGACGTTTATCTTGGACGGTGCTCGCGGCCTGGCGCTCGCTGCCCGCCGCGTGGCCGATGCCGCGCCGAGCATGCCGCGTCCGTCGCTCAGTCGTCGCCTTGCCGGCAAGCGCATGAGCCGTCCGGTACCGAGCGTGTCGCTCAGTCGTCGTGACCTGCGCTTTTTCAATGCATTCCCGCGCCTGCGCATCAATCGCTACGAAGGTGTCATTCGAGCAACTAATCTCCGCGACCGAGCTCGCGAGCTGTTCCGGCGCTAGCCAGAGCGGGGCCAAGTGCGCCCCTCTCGCTCGCGTATTTCCCGTCCGTTTCGCGTCCGTTGCCGCGCCGTTTCCAAGATTGCGGCACCGTTTCCATTCGACAACGCCGCGTTTAACAACGCCGTATCTGGTCTACACCAGTTGCCTCTCAGCCGCATTATGGGCGCCGACAACGTTCATGCGACCAAGGGGGAGCGAATGTACGATACGGGATCGACAACGTTTATGCTCATCTGCACCATGCTCGTGTTTTTAATGACACCGGGCCTGGCGTTTTTCTATGGCGGCCTGTCCAGGCGCAAAAATGTCATCAACACCATGCTTATGTGTTTTGGCACCATTGGCCTGGTCGGTGTGCTGTGGATCGTTGCCGGCTGGTCGCTGGCCTACGGCGGCGACGGTTCCAGCCCGTTTATTGGAGGCCTTGACCAGCTGCTGTGCCTGCCGGTGCTCGGCCAGGTGCTGCAGGCGGCCGAGGGCAATGCCGCGGACGGTGCCGTCTATCCTCAGATCATCAACATCGCCTTCCAGATGGCGTTTGCCATGATCACGGCCGCTATCGTCACGGGCAGCCTTGCCGGCCGCGTTAAGTTTGGTGCCATGACGGCCTTCCTGGGCATTTGGCTGCTCGTGGTCTATGCGCCGCTCGCCCACATGGTCTGGGGCGGCGAGGGTTCCTTTATCGGCGACGTCATCGGTGCACTCGACTTTGCCGGCGGCGACGTGGTGCACATCTCGTCCGGTCTCACGGGCCTGATTCTCTGCTTAATGCTCGGCCGTCGTCGCGGCTTTGGCATGGTGAGCTATCGTCCGCATAACGTGCCGTTTGTGGCGCTGGGCGCCGGGCTGCTTTGGTTTGGTTGGTTTGGCTTTAACGGCGGCAGCGAGTTTAAGGCCGACGCCGTGGCGGCGCTTGCCATCCTCAACACCGTGACGGCCAGCGCGGCGGGCATGGTCTCGTGGCTTGCCGTCGAGCGCGTGCACACCGGTCGCCCCACGCTGGTGGGTGCCAGCACCGGTCTGGTTGCGGGTCTCGTGGTGGTCACGCCCGGCGCGGGCTTTGTCGAGCCGTGGGCGGCGCTGGTCATGGGCCTGATCGTCTCGCCCGTCTGCTACCTGGCTATCAGTCATCTCAAGACCAAGTTTGGCTACGACGATGCGCTCGACGCGTTCGGTTGCCACGGCGTTGGCGGCATCTTGGGCGGCGTGCTCACGGGCTTGTTCTGCGTGCCGGAGCTTTCGTGGACCGGTAAGGGCGGCCTGTTCTACACGGGCGACGTGTCGCTGCTCATCTCGCAGATTTTGGGCATTGTGGTGACGGTCGCTCTTGTGCTGGTGCTCGATTTGGTGATCGCCGCGGTAGTCAAGGCGCTGTTCCACGGCAGCTTGCGTGTGGACGAGGCAGACGAGGCGCTGGGCTTGGATACGAGTCAGCACGGCGAGAGCGCATATCCCTCCTTCTCGGGACTCGATTAGCAGCTTCCCCAAGCTCCGAACCTTGCCGTTCAATCGTCGCGCGGCTTCCCCAGGCACCGCACCTTGGGTTTCAAACCGTCGCTTGCGTACAAAAGTACGCGGCGCTCCTCTTTCAACCCAATCTGCGGCACCTTGGAAACCCGCGTCATTGAATGGCAATTCATTTCTTTATTAAAGAGAGGAATTCATTATGAAAAAGATCACGGCTATCGTGCGCCAGGAAAAGCTTGAGGTTCTCAAAGACGCGCTGTTTGCTGCTGATGTTCGTGGTATGACCATCAACCAAGTGCAGGGCTGCGGTGCACAGCATGGCTGGAAGGAATACGTGCGCGGCAACGAGTTGCTTGTCAACACGATCCCTAAGGTACAGTTCACCCTTATCTGCGCCGATGAGCATGTCGACGGAATTGTCGAGATTATCTGCAATGCTGCTCGCACCGGTGCCGTTGGAGACGGCAAGATTTGGGTCGAGCCGGTCGAGGAGGTCATCCGCATCCGTACCGGCGAACACGGCCCCGCCGCGGTGTAGGACAATCTTTCGCCTGACGGGCGCGCCTCTCTTGGGGTGCGCCCGTTCTCGTCTACAATATCGTGCAGACGAAGGAGAGGCATGTCCATGATCAAGATGTTTGCGAGTGACTTAGACGGAACGCTGCTGAATGCCCTACACGAGGCCGACGGAACCATCCGCCGCGCCATTCGCGAGCTGACCGAAGCCGGGCTGCATGTGGTTCCCGCGACCGGACGCTCGACGCTGCCGATCGGCGAGCATGGCTTCACAGGTCTGGCACTCGACGCCTGCTGCTCCAACGGATCCATCGTGCGTGACAGCCATGGTGAGGTGCTCAAGACCTGGACCATCGACCCGCAGGTTACCGAGGAGCTGCTCAAGGCGTTCCCGGACATTTGCTTCGACTGCTCCACGCCCGACGGCATGTTCTCGAGCGGTTCGTTCGAGAAGCACCAGGCGGGTTTTAAGAAGGACAGCCCTATTAAGCGCATCGTGATGCGTGGCATGCGCGCGCGTGGCGGGTATCACGAGGAGCAGTATTTCGATCAGTCGATTGGCGACATCCTGCGCCACGATGTGTGCAAGATCAACTGCCGCGTGACCTCGCCCGAGCTGGAGCGCGACCTTAAGGCATATTTGGCCGAGCGATCGGACCGCGTGGTCAACGCGCCGTTCGATCCGGTGATGTTCGAGATCACGGACGTGGCGTGCAACAAGGGCGAGAGTGTGGCCTGGCTGGCGGGCTACTACGGTATTGCCGAGGACGAGGTCGCGGTTTACGGCGACGGCGGCAACGACATCGCCATGCTCAAGCGTTTCCGTCACAGCTATGCCACCAAGAATGGCAGTGACGCGGCCAAGGCCGCCGCGAGCGCGACCGTCGGCAGCTGCATGGTCCACGCCGTCCCCAAACACATGCTCGCCACCATGCATAAGCAGAACTCCCGCACCGTTATCGAATAATGTGGCAAAGGGATAGTCCCTTTGTCACATTCCAAATATTGCCTTTACGTGTTGATGCACACGGTGTGCAATAATACTCGCACTGTGCAATAGCGCACAGGCTGAGTAACAAGGAGGACGCTTGTCCCAGCTCGAGAAATGCGATCGCCGGTCCCTTCGCTCGCAGCGTGCCCTTCGCCAGGCACTTGCCAGCGAGCTTGCCGAAAGCGGCGACCTTTCGCGCATTAATGTCGCGTCGCTCAC
>DBEYTJ010000201.1:0-3052 GCA_048181065.1 Collinsella sp. | reverse complement strand
CCAGTACGTGACGCCGGCCTGACGGGCCAGCTCGTCGATTGCCTTAAAGCCGGCGTTGTGGCGGGTCTCGGCATATTCCTCGCCCGGGTTGCCAAGCCCGGCAACCATGCGAATCTTAAGCGGCTGTGCAGCTGCCATGTTTGTCCTCCGTTACGTAAATAGTTCAATCAACGACAAAGGCTACCACGCCCGCCGAAGGCGAGGCTTTGCTTCAGCGAAATCCCACCAGACAAAAGCACGGCCGCGGCAGAGCGAGCCGCCGGAACAGAAGAAACCCCCGCGCGACCTTTGCGAAGCAAGGGGGAGCGCGGGGGTTTCTTCTGTTCCGGCGGCGATGCGCCGGGTTGCAAGGACGATGCGACTACAGCGCGAAGTCGCCGCCGACGAGCGTGGAGACGGGCTCCTCGTGGTAAACGGCGGAGATGGCCTGGGCGAACTCCTCGGCGACCGAGATGGTCTTGATCTTGCCGCCCACCTCGACGGGAATAGCGTCGGTGACGACGCACTCGACGATCGGGGCGTCGTTCAGGCGCTCGATGGCCGGACCGGAGAAGATGCCGTGGGTGGCGCAGACGTAGATGTCGCCAGCACCCATAGCCTTGAGCTCCTTGACGTTGGCGCACAGGGTGCCAGCGGTGTCGATCATGTCGTCGTTGATGACGCAGGTCTTGCCCTTGATGTCACCGATGATGCCCATGACCTCGGCGGCGTTGTGGCGCGGACGGCCCTTGTGGGCGATGGCCAGGTCGCAGCCGAGCATGTCGGACAGCTTCTTGGCGGCCTTGGCGCGACCCACGTCGGGGGAGACGACAACCAGGTTGTCGGTGTCGAAGTGCATGTCGTTGTAGTACTGGCCAAACAGCGGCAGTGCGGACAGGTGGTTGACCGGGATATCAAAGAAGCCCTGGATCTGACCCTGGTGCAGGTCGAGGGTGATAATGCGGTCGACGCCGGCGCGCTCGAGCAGGTTGGCAACGAGGCGGGCGGTGATGGGCTCGCGCGGGCCGGCCTTGCGGTCCTGGCGGGCATAGCCGTAGTGGGTGATAACGGCGGTGATGGAGCGGGCGGATGCGCGCTTGGCAGCGTCGGTGGCGATGAGCAGCTCCATGAGCATGTCGTTGACGTTGCCGCCGGCCACGGACTGAATCAGGAAGACGTCGGCGCCGCGGACGGTCTCGTCGTAGCGGGCGTAAATCTCACCGTTGGCGAACTGCTTTAGCGTAAGGCCCGAAAGCTCGACCCCAAGGTACTCAGCGATCTTCTGAGCGAGGGGACGGTTGGAGGAACCGGAATACACGCGGATGGACTTGCGCATATTCTCCGACTTCTCGGGATCATTAATCGGCATTACCCTTCTCCTTTATACATCGAATGCCATATAGATGCCTTTTTGCATTGTAACCGTGCGACGGGGTTAATCGGGTCTTGATAACGTCTTTACCGTCAACGGACACGAACCGACCACTCATCCGGTCGCGCAGGTCACGATAGAAAAAGGAGCCGTCCCCATGGAACAGCTCCTTTTGTGCTTGGCGAAACGTTATGCCTCGTCGTCCTCGTGCAGACGGCGGCGATAATCGGCGGCCCAGCCCTCAATATTTACCTGACGGACGCGGCCCAGACCGAGTGCGTCGGCCGGGACCGGCTCGGTGATGACGGAGCCGGCGGCCACGAGTGCGCCGTCGCCAATCTGGGCGGGCGCGACCATCATGGTGTCGGAACCGATGAAGGCATCTTTGCCGATGACGGTCTTGTGCTTGTGGACGCCGTCGTAGTTGCAGGTGATAGAGCCCGCGCCCACGTTGACGCCGGAGCCCATGGTGGTGTCGCCGATGTAGGACAGGTGAGGCACCTTGGAACCCTCGCCGATCGTGGACTTCTTGATTTCCACGTGCGTACCGGCCTTGGAGCCGTCGAGCATGTGGGTGCCCGGGCGCAGGTAGGCGCGCGGGCCGCAGTCGACGCCGTTCTCGATGACGGCCTCGATGGCGATGGTCTCATCGATGATGCAGCCGCTGCCGACGGTGGTGTCGGTGAGGCGGCTGTTGGGGCCGAGCTGGCACTCCTCGCCCACGGTGACGTGGCCGATCAGATGCGTCTGCGGCCACACGACGGTGTCGCGGCCGATGGTGGCGTCGGGACCGATCCAGGCCTGCGTGGGGTCGATGAACGTAACGCCCTCGGCCATCCAGTGCTCGTTGATGCGGTCGCGCGCGATAGCGGTGAGCTGCGCGAGCTGGATGCGGCTGTTGACGCCCAGGCCGTCGCGGTAGTCGTCACAGTGGAAGATGGAGACGGCCTGGCCGTGACCCTTGAGGATTTCGAGCATGTCGGGCAGGTAGTACTCGGATTGCGCGTTGTCGTTGCCGATCTCGTTAATGTGGGCGGCAAGCTGTGCGCCGTCGAAGGCGTAGCAGCCGGCGTTGCACTCCAGCAGCGTGGCGGCCTGCTCGGGCGTGCAGTCCTTCTGCTCGATGATGCGCTCGATCTGACCGTCGGCGCCCAGCTTGATGCGGCCGTAGCCAAAAGGATCGGGCGGGGTCATGGTCATGACGGTGCAGGCGAGCTCGCCGGTGGCGACGGTCTGCGCGAACTTGGCGACGGTGTCGGCGGTGATGAGCGGCAGGTCGCCGTTGAGCACGACGACGGGGCCTTGCGTGATGCCGCAGGCCTCGAGCGCGACCTTGACGGCATGGCCGGTGCCCAGGCGCTCGGTCTGCTCGACGCACTCGACCTTGGTGGCGCTGTTGGCGTAGGCGCCATCGATGAGGGCGCGCATCTCGTCGGCGTGGCTGCCGATGACGACCACGACGCGGCTGCAGCCGGCCTTGATAGTGGCGTCGACGATCCACTGGACCATGGGCTTGCCCAGGATCTTGTGCGAAACCTTGCAGTGGTTCGACTTCATGCGGGTGCCCTCGCCGGCGGCGAGGATAATTGCGGTTGCGTCCATGTGATCTCCTGTTACGTTATAGAGACGTGTGTTTGGAAACGATACACGGCGCAATATGATACCGCAGGCATATGATGAGCGCGTAACGATTGATGCGCG
>DBEYTJ010000200.1:0-3307 GCA_048181065.1 Collinsella sp. | reverse complement strand
GTTCCAAAACTCCGAGCGCATGGAGAGCGCCTACGGCCTCGCCATTACCGTGACCATGCTCATGACCACGACGCTTTTGACGAGCTACATCGCCGGCATCCTCAAGCACAAGCTGGGCGCCTGCGTCTTCGCCCTGCTCTTCGGTGCCATTGAGCTGTGCTTCTTTGCCTCGTGCCTCACCATGTTCTTTGACGGCGGCTACGTCATGATCTTCCTGGCCTCGCTGCTGTTTGGCCTTATGTACGTGTGGCGCCGTGGCACCGCCATCGAGCGCACGCAGACGATTCTGCTGCCCGTCTCCAAGTACATCGATCAGCTCAACCGCCTACGCAGCGACGAGACCTACCCCGTGCTCGCCGACAATCTGGTGTTCCTCACCAACAGCCCCGACCCGCTCACGCTCGACCGCGACGTGCTCTATTCCATCCTGGACAAGCACCCCAAGCGTGCCAAGGCATATTGGTTCATCAACGTGCATGTCACCGATGAGCCCTATACGCACGAGTATTCCGTTGAGACCTTTGGCACGGACTTCCTGTTCCGCGTGCGCTTGGACCTGGGCTTTAAGGTCAATCAGCGCATCAACGCCTACCTGCGTCAGATCGTTGGCGACCTGATGGCCTCGGGAGAGCTGCCGCCGCAGCACCACACCTACTCCATCTACGAGACGCGCGGCAACGTGGGCGACTTCCGTTTTTGCATGCTGCGCAAGATGCTTGCCCCCGAAACGGACATCAACCGCAACGACCATCGCGTCATGGCCATCAAGTACGCCGTCCGCCGCGCCTGCGGAAGCCCGGCACGTTGGTACGGTCTTGAGAACTCGGCCATCATCATCGAGTACGTGCCGCTCTTTGCCCGCATGCGTCCGGCAGTCAAACTCATTCGCACCCAGATGCCACTCGAGATCCAGATCGAAGAGGCTGAGGAAATGGAAGTCGACATCTTCTCGGACGACTTGGTCAACGGCAACGAGGCCGGCAAGAGCATGAACGTCGATCCCACCGAGTTGCTCGAGAGCGTCGTTGATACTCCCGAGCAGCAACAGCTCGACGGCCTCGAGAACGAACAACTCAACGACGCCAACTTCTAGCGACGTCACAAATCGACGACAGCGGCCCTGCATCTCACGGGAGACGCAGGGCCGCTTTGCATTGCAGTAAAGCTATCGGCTACGAACGGCGCGGCTCGGGAACCACGAGCCTATCGGGGCTCGCGCCCTCGGCATCCATCAGGCTCACGTAGCGAATCGACGGATCATCATACATCGCGTAGTAATAGTTGCCCGTGCGCGCGCTAAAGCATCCGGTATAGATAGTCTTCTCGAACTTGCCATCGCCCATCCTGGACGCCCCCTCGATCATCACCACGCCCTCGAGTGAACGGAACATGCGGACGACGTTTTCGGTCTCGCTCTCCTTTTGCGGATAATTGGCATTGAGGTACGCCGCCTTTACAAAACGGCTCGGCGAATAGCAGTCACCAGGAATACCGCGCATGCCGGCACCCGCGCCATAGGGTTTGAGCTCGGCGTCACGCCATGTCGCCGTCTGCGGAAAATCGCTTGTGGCGGTGATATAGGTGCGCAGGTTTTCCATGTGCCACGGGAAGGTGGGCTGATTGGCAAGGGTGTCGACCGGATCGTCGTATACATGCAGGCCGTCAGCCATCATCTCGACCACGATGCTGCGCTGGCTGTCGCCGATAATCCAATGGAGCAGCGACACGCCCAGCCCCTCTCCTGCAGATTTGGCGACAATCACCGTATCGCGCAGCGCGGCCTCGACCTCATCGACCGTCGAGAACGTCGCTGCCACCCACAGGGGAAACTCATAGGCTGCGATATTGGTCTTGCCGTCGACAGGGTCCTCGGCATACTCGGCATAACCCGGGAAATTGAGACCCGCCACGGCGAGGCCCGCATCGTTGCCGCAGTCGAAGAACATGGGATAGTTCTTGTAATCGATGCACATACCGATCACCGCGTGTGCCGCTGTTGCGTCGTCGATAAACGAATACGGAATGTGAAACCCGCGCGGCATCACGCGAACCTGTTGGCCGTAGTCAAAGCTCCAGTCGAGGTTGCGGCCTAGATACATGTGGCCGGAATTATCGGTAAATCGAATGCTCGTACACATAGCGCCTCCCAGCTTTACGTTCTAGCTAAGGTTATTGTCACCAAACAAAGAGGCGCTAAACACAAAAGCCCGGACATGACAACAATGTCACGCCCGGGACAAAGACCGCAAATTCGGTCCCCAATTGAACCACTCTAGACGAGTTTGCCTAAGCAGTGATCAATCATGTGTTGAATCATTTGAGCCTCGAAGCCCACAAAGTCCTGCTTGCGCTCGCGCATCTTGCCGTCGACGATCACGTCATAAGCGACCTTGCACTTGATATAGCGCGTGGACTTGGTGACCTCCTCGTGCGTCAGGCAGCTCTCCTCCATCTTGCTGGCGCCCAAGCCAAACACCAGACGGGGGTTGTAGAGCACGTGGGGCTCGCCGGCGTCGTCCAGGTAGACGCAGACCTTCTTGGTAACGCCAATCTGGTTAGCGGCAAGGCAGCCGGCATCGTCGAGCGACTTAATGGTATCGATCAGGTCCTGAGCAACCGACTCGTCCTCGACGGTCGCAACCTCGCAACGCTGGGACAGGATAGCCTCGTCGTGGCAAAGCTCTTTAATCATACGTTCCTCCATAGGGGTCGTTGTAACCGCTTAAGTATACGGTACCCACACATTTTCATGCGAATAATACCGTCCGTCTGCCACAAAGCGCCGAACATCAACATGCGAGGAACAACAGCGTCGTAAAGGGGCTATAGTAGTTGAGTTCGTGTCAATCGGCCTAAACTCGGGGCCGAACAAGGAAAGGGTATGCATGGACGAACTTTTTCACGTCAGTGAGCGCAAGTCCACAATCGGGACCGAACTCCGCGCTGGACTGACAACATTCCTGGCGATGGCCTACATCATCGCCGTCAACCCCGCGGTGCTCTCGGGCGCTGGCATCGATGCGGGAGCGCTCGCCTGCGCCACCTGCCTGGGCGCCGGCATCATGACCATCTGCATGGGTATCTTCGCCAACCGCCCGCTCGCCTGCGCGTCGGGCTTAGGCGTCAACGCGATGATCGCCGGAATCACCACCACCGTCTGCGGCGGTGACTGGCACGTGGCCATGAGCGTCATCTTCCTTGAGGGCGTCGTCATCTTGCTGCTCGTGCTTTGTGGCCTGCGCGAGGCCATCATGGACGCCATCCCGGTTGTCCTGCGTCACGCCATCTCGGTGGGTCTGGGCCTGTT
>DBEYTJ010000199.1:0-5642 GCA_048181065.1 Collinsella sp. | reverse complement strand
AGAAAGAGTCCAATGGCTTCCACCAACTCCAACAAGGGTCGCGCCGTCGTGCTTTCCGCCGCGTGCGTCACCATGTTCTTCATCAGCTCCATCGCGCTGTATTCCGTCGTGAGCAAGAACCTGCTCGCCGTCTACCCCGAGTGGTCGAGCGCCCTTACCTGGGCTTTCCCCGTCTTCCAGACCATCATGGCCGTAACGGGCATCTTCGCCGGCCGCATCTCCGACAAGATCGGTCCGCGCAACGTCGTAATCGCCGCCGCCGTGTGCTACGGCGTGGGCTGGTTCATGTCCGGCACCGTCACCGAGCCGTGGCAGTTCTACCTGTGGTTCTCGCTCGTCGCCGCCATCGGCAACGGCCTGGGCTACAACCCGGCGCTCACCACCGGCCAAAAGTGGTTCATCGACAAGAAGGGCCTTGCCTCTGGCATCACCCTGGCCGCTTCGACCGCCGGCCCCGCCGTGCTGTCCCCGGTGCTCGCCTCGCTGCTCATCCCGAGCCTGGGCATCTTTGGCGCCCTCAAGGCACTCGGCGTCATCTTCTTTGTGACGATCGCCGCCTCCGCCCTGTTCCTGAAGGCCCCCGAGGCCGGTTGGCTGCCCGAGGGCTTCGAGGCCCCCAAGGGTGGCGCACATGCCGGCACCTTCGGTGACCTCACCCCGGGCGAGATGGTCAAGACCCCGCGCTTCTGGGTCCTCATCATCACCTTTGCCTTCGCCGCCACCGCGGGTACCCTGCTCGTGGGCAAGGTTGCCTCCATCGCCGCCGTCCAGCTCTTCGCCGACCCCACGAGCGCCGCGGCCGTCGCCCTCGGCGGTGTGGTGGTCTCCGTCAACACCTGCGCCAACCTGGTTGGCCGTCTGTCCTTTGGCCAGATCATCGACAAGCTCGGTGCCTACAAGTCGCTGCTCATCAGCCTTGTCGTCACCATCGTCGCGCTCGTCATCATGTCGATGAGCTTTACGCAGAGCATGTTCTTTGTGGCACTCGCCCTGCTCGGCTTTAGCTTTGGCGCCCTGCTCGTCATCTACCCGCCGCTCACCGGTGGCGCCTTTGGCACCAGCAACATCGGCGTCAACTACGGCATCATGTTCCTGGGCTATGCCGCTTCCACCTGGATCAGCCAGCCCATCACCGCCGTGCTGTATCACGCCGAGGCCGGCAGCGCCGCCTACCAGCAGTCTTTCTACGGCGCCATTGTGATCGCCGTCATCGCCGTCGTGCTCACCGTCTACATGATGGTCTCCGACAGCAAGAAGAAGTCCGCTTAGTAATTGCCAATGTGACAAAGGGACTGTCCCTTTGTCACATTCCACCGCCACCAGTATTAAGGAGTCGAAATGTCTGAGCTCAACCCCGTCCGCATTGCCGTTATCGGCGCCGGCGCCATGGGCCGCAACCACATCCGCTTTGTCACCGAGGAGCCCGAGGCCGAGCTCGTCGCCATCGCCGACGCCTTTGAGGGCGCCCGCGCCACGGCCGAGGCCGCCGGCGTGCCGTTTTACACCGATCCCGCCCAGATGATGGACGAGGTCAAGCCCGAGGCCGTCATCATCGCCACGCCCAACGACCTACACCTGGGCGTTGCCCGCGAGGCTGTGAAGCGCAACATCGTGCCGTTGGTCGAAAAGCCGATCTCCAACGACCTGGAGGATGCCCAGGCCTTCGCCGCCGAGGCCGAGACCGCTGGCGTGCCCGTGCTCGTGGGTCAGCACCGTCGCCACAATCCCTTCGTCAACAAGGCCAAGGAGATCATCGAGTCCGGCGAGCTGGGCAAGCTCACCGTGTCGAGCTTCCACTACATGATCTATAAGAATGACGAGTACTTCGATGTCGAGTGGCGCCGCAAGAAGGGTGCCGGCCCGATCCTGGTCAACCTGGTGCACGACGTCGACCTGCTCCGCTACCTGCTGGGCGAGCCCGTTGCCGTCCAGGGCATGCAGTCCAGCGCCGCCCGCGGTTTTGAGACCGAGGACTCCGCCGTGGTCAACGTCCGTTTTGCCGATGGCGCGCTTGCGAGCATGACCATCTCCGACGCCACCGCCAGCCCCTGGAACTGGGAGGCCACCGCTCGCGAGGATCCGCAGTACCGCCCCTTCGACGCCGACGCCTACTTTATTGGCGGAACCTTGGGTGCCCTTTCGCTGCCCCGCCTGCACCAGTTCTCCTACGACGGAGCCTCCAACTGGCACAAGCCGCTGCAGATGGAGATTCCGGCCGTCGACCCGGCGCTGCCGCACAAGATGCAGCTCAAGCACTTTGTGAAGGTCGTTCGCCGCGAGGTCGAGCCCGTCGTGACCCCCGCCGACAACGTTAAGACGCTCACGCTGCTTAACGCCATCAAGGAGGCCGCCGAGACCGGCCAGCTCGTCGAGCTGTAATGCCTTAAGAGCGGCCGCGGCAGAAACCCCATGCCGAACCCCTCGGTCCGCCACAAATATGCCCCTCTTCTTTGCCCCGCGAGCAGCCTCCTGCCCGCGGGGCTTTTTGCTACCTTAACGACGATTTTTCTGGGGCGGGGGCTATTTTGCACCTCGGCTTGATTCGTTCGCCACCAAATGGGCCTATCTACTACGTTTAACCGATTACCCTCAACCATGCCGAATTTCGCGAAATTAAAACCGCAGGTAGACGGCTTGCCGATTTTCGGAAAACCGGGGGATGGTCGACCCATACGGTTCAAACGTAGTAGATAGGCCCCTTTCGTGGCGCAACCCCAAAACAGTCTTTTGGGACGGGTGGTATCCTTGGTAGCCCTGTGCTGCAAACGCACCTTAAACGCAAGGAGTCCCATGGATCTTATCGCCCAGCTCGCCCGCGAGCTCAACCTTAAGGCCGCCAACGTCGAGGCTGCCGTCAAGCTCATCGATGAGGGCAACACCATCCCCTTTATCTCGCGCTACCGCAAGGAAGCAACGGGCGGCATGGACGACGTCGCCCTGCGCGCGCTCGACGAGCGCCTGTCCTACCTGCGCAATCTTGAGCAGCGCAAAGAGGACGTCATTCTGCTCATCGACGCCCAGGGCAAGCTCACGCCCGAACTCGAACAGCAGATTCGCGAGGCCACGCAGCTCCAGCGTGTCGAGGACCTCTACAAGCCCTACCGCAAAAAGCGCATGACCCGCGCGCAGAAGGCCCGCGAGGCAGGTCTAGAGCCGCTCGCCAACATGATCATCATGCAGGCCTCGGCCAAGGGCAGCGCGCTCGACGCCGCCGCGGAATACGTCAACGAGGAGGCCGGCTTCGACACGCCCGAGAAGGCGCTCGCCGGCGCCGCCGACATCGTAGCCGAGACGGTGGCCGAGGACCCCGAGAACGTCGCCGACCTGCGCGCCTTTACGCAAAACACCGCCGATATCGTCGTCGAGGCCACCGACCCCGCCGAAAAAACTCCCTACGAGCCGTACTACAGCTATGATGAGCCGCTGCGCCGTATACCCAACCACCGCGTGCTGGCTATCGACCGCGGTGAGCGCGAGGGCAAACTCCGCGTGCGCGTGAACGTCGACGGCGCCGCTGCCACGGCGCGCCTCGGCAGCCGCTGGCCCCGTCGCCAGGGCATGTTCGCGCCCGTCTTTGACGCCGCCATCGCCGACGGTTACAAGCGCCTCATGGCCCCCTCGCTGGAGCGCGAGGCCCGCGCCAAACTCACCGTCCGTGCGCAGACCGAGGCCATCAACGTCTTTGCCAAGAATCTTGAGGGCCTGCTCTCGGCCCGCCCCGTCCGCGGTGCCCGCGTGCTCGCACTCGACCCGGGCTACCGCACCGGCTGCAAGGTCGCCGTCATGGACGAGACCGGCAAGCTGCTCGACCACGGCGTGGTCTACCCCACCAAGCCGCGCCACGACGTCGCCGGCACCAAGCGCGAGCTCGCCCGCCTCGTCAAGAAGGACAGCGTCAACACCATCGTCATCGGCAACGGCACCGCCAGCCGCGAGACCGAGGAAGTCGTCTCGGAGTTCATCTCCGAGCAGGCGCCCAGCCTGCGCTACACCATCGTCAACGAGGCCGGCGCATCGGTGTACTCCGCCTCCGAGCTCGCCAGCCAGGAATACCCCGATCTGGACGTCACCGTGCGTGGCGCCATGAGCCTGGGTCGCCGCCTGCAAGACCCGCTGGCAGAGCTCGTCAAGATTCCGCCCCAGTCCATCGGCGTGGGCCAGTACCAGCACGACCTTGACCAGGCCGAGCTCTCGCGCACCCTGGGCCACGTGGTGGAAGACGTCGTCAACCGCGTGGGCGTCGACGTAAACACCGCAAGCGCGAGCCTGCTGGGCTACGTATCGGGCATCACGCCGAGCGTGGCCAAGAACATCGTGGCCTACCGCGAGGAAAACGGCGCCTTTACCGATCGCCGCCAGCTCAAGAAGGTCCCCAAGCTGGGGCCCAAGGCATACCTCAACGCCGCAGGCTTCCTGCGCATCAACGGCGGCAAGAACCCGCTCGACGCGACAAGCGTCCACCCCGAAAGCTACGAGGTGGCCACGGCCGTCCTGGAACGCGCCGGCGTTGCGACAAGCGAGCTCAGCCGTGGCGGCGTGCCCGACATCGAGCGCCGCCTGGGCAGCATCTCGGCACTGGCAAGCGACCTGGACTGCGGCACCTTAACGCTCATCGACATCGTCAACGAGCTCAAAAAGCCCGGCCGCGACCCGCGCGACGACGCGCCCGAGGTAGTCTTTAGCCGCTCGGCGCTTTCCATCGACGACCTGGAGCCCGGCATGGAGCTCAAGGGCACAGTGCGCAACGTCGTCGACTTTGGTGCCTTCGTCGACGTGGGCGTGCACCAGGACGGCCTCGTGCACATCTCCAAGCTGGCCAACCACTTTGTCAAGCACCCGAGCGACGTCGTGCGCGTCGGCGACACGGTGAAGGTGTGGGTCGAAAAAGTCGATCGCGACCGCAAGAAGATCTCGCTCACCATGGTGCAGGGGAAGTAAACCGCCAATGCAAGGGTACCCCCTGTAGCGACGTGCAAAATCGCGAGTATTCTGCAAATTCCGCCGTTCCGGATGCCCCTCAGAGGCAATAAAGTCACAAACAGCCCCCGTTTTAGCGTCGTCAGAGCCAAAACGGGGGCTGTTCCGTGCTTTATCTAGCTGGTAAAAGCCTTTACCTTGCTGAATACTCTCAATTTTGCACGTCGCAGGCGGGGGTACCTTTGCTCACGGCAGGATTGGAGGCCGATCACCAACCTACCGGCAAGTTCGTGTCGGCAGCCCCGGCCTTTCCTTTGCCCAGCGCGACCCTTGCGAAGCGCGTGAGCGATAGGGAAAGGAAAGGCCGGGCGAACAACTCGCAGCGCAGCCAGTGTTCGCGTTACGGCAGAATGTGGAAGCCGAGCGAGGCGATATCCTTGGCAAAGCCGCGGACGGTGTCGAGCGAGACCTCGTACGGATCACGGCCGATGTTCTTGCGCTTGGCCAGGATGCTGTTAGGCACCGTGATGATCTGGCAACCGCAGGCTTCGGCCTGGTAGATGTTGATGAGCTCGCGCGTGGATGCCCACAGGACCTCGCAGTTGGGCTTGACGGCGGCCTTCTTGACCGACTCCGTCACAAACGGAATGGGATCGACGCCGGTATCGGCGATACGGCCGGCAAAGAGCGAGATGATGGACGGCGTCTCGGCGTCAACGGCCTCG
>DBEYTJ010000198.1:0-16010 GCA_048181065.1 Collinsella sp. | reverse complement strand
CATGGATACCATGGCAAACAGCAGTGGCGGCCAAATCAGGTAGAACTGTTCCTCGATGGCAAGCGACCAAAAGTGCGTGAGCGGCGAGGGGTCGCCCAGAGCATTGAAGTACGAGACGTTTTGGGCAATCTGCCACCAGTTATTAAAGAACAGCAGCGACGGCAGGATGTCGGGGCGCATCTTGGTGAGCATCACATGGTTAAAGATGGTGCACAGCGCGCAGGTCACCACCACAACGGTTACCACGGCGGGGAACAAGCGACGGATGCGGCGAATCCAGAAGCTCTTGAGGTCGATGCGGCCGGTCTTTGACACTTCGTTGATGAGCAGGCGCGTGATCAGATAGCCCGAGAGCACAAAGAAAACCGTGACGCCAAGCAGGCCGCCCTGTGCCCATGTGAGGTTGAGGTGATAGAGCACTACCGCGACGACGGCGAGCGTGCGCAGGCCGTCGAGGGCGGGGATATAGCGAGATTTGGGGTGCGTGGGCGCCTGTTCTTTTGCGGCGCTGTTGGTGTGGGCACCCTTGTTGGCGGGCGCACGATGAGAGCCTGCGGCGTGGCGCGGCTCGGTGGCTTGTCGGTTAGCGCGCGAACGTTCGTGCGGCGCTTGTTGATCGCTCGCGTGGCGTGAGCTGCGCGAACTCGATCGCGGGAATTGTTCCATAAAACATCATCCAATGACGAGAATAATCAGCACGTCTTCATTGTAACCGCCTGCTCCTGTGAATGCTTGCTGCCGGCGCAAGCTCAAGCGCGCGTCCACATCAAAGTGAACTAAAGTTATAGAGGCGCGAGAGCGCACGATTGACGGCCAACGGCGGGTGCAGAGCCCGCGGACGAGGAGGTTTCCATGGCAGATAGCGGCATCGTTGCGGTGTTCGGCAGCATGAACATGGACCTTTCGGTGGCGTGCGAGCGCATGCCGCGTGCGGGCGAGACCGTTGGCGGCAGCGGGTTTATCACCAACGCCGGCGGCAAAGGCGCCAACCAGGCCGTAGCTGCTGCGCGCATGGGCGCGCACACGCATATGATCGGCGCGGTCGGCTGCGACGCATTTGGCACGTCGCTCGTGGCGGGGCTCCAAGACGCCGGCGTGGACTGTGTCTTTGTAGCGCGTCGCGATGACGTGGAGACGGGAACGGCGACCATCATTCGCTGCGAGGGTGACAACCGCATCGTGCTGTCGCCGGGTGCCAACCATGCGCTCGCGGGCGAGGATGTTGCCCGCGCGCTGAGGCGTCTGGTAGCCGATGAGCTCGACGGAGACGCCAGCGATATTGCCCCGGCTGCCGGAAGCGTCTTTATCGCCCAGGGCGAATGTGACCTTGCGGCGACGGCCGAGGCGCTTGTTTGCGCTCACGAGCTCGGGTTCTATACGGTCTTTAATCCGGCGCCTGCCTGCGAGTTGCCTGCGGAGGCCTGGCCTGCGGTCGACCTGGTCTGTCCCAACGAGACTGAGTGCCAAGTGCTGACTGGCATCTTGCCCGCGGATGATGCGAGCTGCGTCGCGGCGCTCAATG
This sequence comes from Collinsella sp., assembly GCA_048181065.1. GTDB lineage: Bacteria > Actinomycetota > Coriobacteriia > Coriobacteriales > Coriobacteriaceae > Collinsella. Next base: position 14,488 of record DBEYTJ010000198.1, on the reverse strand, counting down.
CCCTGCTCGCCAAGGGTGCCGGAGCTGCGGTCATCACGTTGGGCGGCGCCGGGTCGGTTACGCTCGGCGATGACGGCGAGCCGCTGCGCATGCCGGCGCTCTCGAGCACGTTGGTCGATACGACGGCCGCGGGCGATACATTTATCGGTGCGCTTGCCGCGGCTCGCCTGGAGGGCCTGCCGCTCTTTGAGTGCATGGCGGCGGGCGCTCGCGCCTCGGCGGTGACGGTGTCGCGCCTGGGCGCTCAGCAATCAATTCCCACGCGTGCGGAAGTCGAGCACAAGTTTGGTTTAGACGGTTTGGATGTAGACGGAGAAGCGGAGTAGAACAATGGCAACCAAGAAGCTGATCCTTGATCTGGATATGGGTGTGGATGATGCGATGGCGCTTGCCTATGCCATCGCGAGCCCCGAGGTGGAGCTCGTCGGCATCACCACGTGCTTTGGCAACGTGCGCGTCGAGCAGTCGGTGCACAACTGCTTGGCGGTGCTCGACCTGTTGGGTCGTCCCGAGGTGCCGGTGTACCTGGGCGCCGATCGTCCCGTGAAGGCGACCGAACCCTACACGCCGCCGGCGTCCACCACGCTTATCCACGGCAAGAACGGTATCGGCGGCGCAAGCGTGCCCGCCTCGCCGTACGAGCCGGTGGGCGCGACGTCGGCCGATGGCAATGCGGCGGTCGATTACCTGATTGATGCCGCGCGTACCTATGGTCCCGACTTGGTCTATGTGGCGACCGGTCCGCTCTCCAACCTGGCGCTCGCCCTTGAGCGCGACGCGGCGGCGATGATGTCTATCGGCCGCGTGGTGGTGATGGGTGGCGCCCTGACCGTGCCCGGCAACGTGAGTGCGGGTGCCGAGGCCAACATGGCAAGCGACCCCGAGGCCGCTGACGCCGTGCTGCGCTCGGGCCGCAAACTCACCATGGTTGGTCTTGACGTGACGCATCGCGTGGTGCTGACGCGCCGCGACATTGCCGGTTGGACGGGCTCGGGCACCATGGCGGGCTGCGCATTTGCGAGTATGGTCGAGCACTACATTGGCTCGTACGAGATGAACGCCCCTTACCTGGGCGGCTGCGCGCTGCACGATCCGCTTGCCGTTGCCGTGGCGATTGATCCCACGCTCGTGGGCGCACTTGGTTGCAACTTGCGCGTCGACCTGCTCGGCGAGTATCGCGGCCGCACTATCTGCGACGAGCATCGCCTGTCCGACCCCGACAAGAGCGCGCTTGTGGCACTCACCGTGGACGCCCCGCGCTTTCTGTCCGAGTTCAAGGCGCGCATGGCCCGCATCCTAGGCTAGGCTCGGGATCGAAGCACGCCCATCTGCTCGATGTGGCCGCTGGCGGGCCGACATCTACCGTTCGCCAGCCCGATGGTCCCCGGGGCGGGGAGAGCGCTATAATGCATTCTGCATCTTGGATTGTTACTCCTGTGTGGAGGCATGCCCAAGAGCAATACAACACGGATTGTTACGTAAGGCATGACCGCAATAGCACTGCTATTGGCTATCATGCCTTTTTCTGTGAGTGTTCTTGAAAGGAGGTTCACCATGCTTGCAATTAAAAAGCTTAACAACAACGCGGTTCTTTGCCGTGACGGACAGGGGCGAGATGTCATCGCCATGGGCAGGGGCGTCGGTTTCGGCGGAGATTTTCCTCGAGAGCTCCCTCTTTCTAAAATCGAGCATACGTTTTACGACATTGATCCTAAAGGACAAGATGTCATGAGGGATCTTCCCTCGGATATCGTGATGTTTGCGGCGAAAGTTATGGACATCGTTGCCAACGAACTGCCCTACGACCTCTCGACCAATGCGACGCTGTTCATGGCTGATCACCTGTCGTTTGCCGTTGCGCGAGCCCAAAAGGGGGTCCGCATCGCGATGCCTCTTGCCTATGAAGTGCGGGAGACGTATCCGAAGGAATACAAGGCTGCCCAGTTTATCGTCATGCGACTCGAGAAGGAGCTCGGAGAGCGGCTTCCCAAGGATGAGATTGCCAGTATTGCGATGAATCTCGTCAATGCGCGGGTTGTTCAGGCCATCGAGACCGCGAGCAAACCCACCAAGCAGTTTGACGATATGCTAGAAGATGTCACTGAGATCGTCGAGAGTGATTTTCGCATCATCGTTGACCGCGATTCCTACGATTTCACTCGCTATGCCACGCATCTGCGGTACCTGTTCAAGCGCATTCAAGCCGGCGAGTCGCTGAACAGCGCCAACATGCAGATGTACAAGAACTTTCGTGAGGAGTTTCCGCAGTTGGCAGAGTGCGTGAAGCATATCGGTTCCTATTGTCGTGAAACGTGGGACGCCACGCTCTCCGAGGAGGAGGAACTCTATCTGATGATCCATCTCAACCGCATCATCTCCAAAAAAGGATTGTAACCCGTAGCCATTCGGGGCATGACCTTTGCCGATTCGAACAGTAAGCCAAGATTGTGCAAAGGAGCCAATGATGGCAAATTACAAAAAGGTGGCAGAGCAGATTCTCTCCACTGTGGGCGGGGCGGAAAACGTGGCTTCGGTTACGCATTGCATGACGCGCCTGCGCTTCAACCTCAAGGATGAAAGCCTCTCGAATGATGAGAAGCTTGAGGACATCTCGTCTATCATCAGCGTCGTGCACGCCGGAGGGCAGGTGCAGCTGGTGGTCGGGCCCACGGTCGACAAGGTCTACGACGAGGTTTGTAAGCAGGGCGGATTCGAGGTCACGGTATCGATTGACGAGGAACTCGATGGCCCTCAGCTTAGCTGGAAGGAGCGCTTGGCGCCCAAGCACCTCTTCAATCAGCTGCTCGATGCCGTGAGCGGCGCTATCACCCCGATCCTTCCGATCTTTTGTGTCGCCGGTATCTTCAAGATGCTCGTTATTCTGTTTGGGCCCGAAGGCGCCGGTTTTATGTCCGAAACGAGCGACCTGTATCGGATCCTTTCCCTGGTGGGCGATGCGGCGTATTACTACTTCCCGGTGTTTGCCGCCTATAGCTCGGCTAAGAAGTTCAAAACGAGTCCTGTGCTGGCACTGCTCATCGCTGTTGTGATGATTTATCCCGACATGCTCGCTATTGTTGAGGACGGAAAGCCTTTCAGCGTCTTCGGCATCCCCATGCAGCTCGTCAACTACACCCAGGCTGTTCTTCCGGTCATCTTGATCACCTGGGCCCAGTCCTATGTTGAGCGCTTCTTTAAGAAGATCTCGCCTGATATGTTGCGCATTCTGATCGTACCCGTGGGTACGGTGCTCGTGATGTTGCCGGTCGCGCTGTGCCTCTGCGGCCCTGCCGTCCAATTTGTCATGGGCCTTGTGGCCGATTTCATCATTTGGCTCGCCTCTGTTGCCGGTCCCGCTGCGACCGCGGTTATCGGCGCATTCTGGAATCTGATCATCGCCACCGGCATGCACGTGCCGATCTATACCGCCATATTGCCCGCCGCGCTCCAGAACGGTTACGACGCCATCTTATACCCCGGCACCGCGGTTGTAGCCTACACCACGCTTGCCATCGCGCTCGCCTATGGCCTGCGCGCTAAGGGCAAGGAGAGTCGAGCCACGGGCTGGAACTTGTTCATCACCTATGCCTTCGGTCGCGTGAGTGAGCCCATCATCTACGGCATCCTGTTTCGCGACAAGAAGGCTCTTGCCTGGAACATGATTGGTGGTGCTGTCGGTGGTCTGCTGGTAAGCCTTCTTCATGCCAACGTCTATATCTTCACTGGCGTTGGTTTCCCATGGATGAACGTGCTCATGTTTGCTCAGGATATCATCCCTGGCACCATCGGGTGTCTTGCTGGCGGTGCCGTGACGTTTGCGTTGGCGATGATTTTTGGATTTGAAGGACAGGAGAAGATGCCGTTGAAGTCCAAGAGCGGCGATTCTGAGGCCGTTGAATCCGTCGAGGCATAAGAGGCTACTACACAAATATGCTCCCCAGCCGTTGCGCGGTCCGACCCCTTGGCCGCGCAACGGTACTGTGCTGTTGCGCGGCACTTGCCGAGTCCGTTGCGTTCGACAGTGTGGGCCGGGAATTTGATAGAAAGGACGACACCATAATGTTTAGAGAAGATTTTTTATGGGGCGGGGCTCTGGCTGCAAACCAGTGCGAGGGAGGATGGAACGAAGGCGGTCGCGGTTTAGCCAATTCCGACATGCTGCCGTTTGGCGATCAACGCATGGACGTCATGCGGGGAGACCTTGATCCGCGTGCGTTGGCACCCGACAGCTTCTATCCCGCTCGCAAGGGCATTGATTTTTACCATAGGTACAAGCAGGATATTGAACTGTTTGCCCAGATGGGTTTTAAATGCCTGCGCTTATCAATCGCCTGGAGCCGCATTTTTCCCAAAGGAGACGAAGCCGAGCCCAATGAAGAAGGCCTTGCCTTTTACGAGGATGTTTTTAGGACGTGTCGCGCGCATGACATTGAGCCTTTGGTGACGCTCAACCACTATGATGTCCCCATGCATCTCGTCGATGCGTATGGCGGATGGCGCGATCGCAGGTTGGTCGACCTGTTCGAGCGATATTCGCGTACCGTGTTCGAGCGCTATCGGGGATTGGTCAATTATTGGCTGACCTTTAACGAGATCAACATCATGACGCAGGCGTGCTTTATGGCGGCGGGGATCATCTTCGAGCAAGGGGAGAATCGCTATGCAACGGTTCACACGGCCGTGCACCATGTATTGGTTGCGAGCGCCCGTGCGGTCGGGGCGTGTCATGAACTGTGCCCTGGGGCGAAGATCGGTTGCATGCTCAACGCAGGTGTCTTCTATCCGGCTACATGTGATCCGGACGATGTGCTGGCTGCGCAGGCTGAGAATCGCAGCCATTACATGTTTACCGACGTCCAGGTGCGCGGTGCGTACCCGAGCTATGTTCTCAAGGAATACGCCCGCCATGGTTTTGAGGTGCCCTATCGGGATGATGACCGCGAAGTACTGGCTGCAAACCTGGTCGATTTCGTCTCGTTTTCGTATTACTCGACGCGCGTCGCAAAAGCGCATGCGGAAGGTCAGTTCGATTCGAACCTTCTTCGCTCGGCGCCTAATCCGTATCTAAAACAGGAGCCTTGGGGGAGGTTTATCGACCCCAAAGGGCTGCGCGTCACCATGAATGAAATCTGGGATCGCTATCAAAAGCCGCTGTTCATCGTCGAAAACGGTTTGGGTGCTCCTGATGTGCCGGAAGATTCGGGTGAAATAGAAGACGACTATCGAGTTGAATACCTGCGGGCCCACATCGAGGCGATGAGGGAGACCGTCGAGCTCGACGGGGTGGAACTCATGGGATATACCTGTTGGGGCCCGATCGATTTGGTTTCGGTCGCCACAGGACAGATGCGTAAGCGCTACGGGTTTATCTATGTCGATCGAGACGATAGCGGTGCGGGCTCGTTTGAGAGACGTAAAAAGAAAAGCTTCGAATGGTACCGACGCGTAATAGCAAGCAATGGCGAAGACCTTGCGTAATAACGTTAAGATGGACAAATGCGCCCGTTGGGGGAATAGTCGTGCCACTTCGCTTGACAACAGGCTAAACTAGCTAATAAACATTTACTACTCTGTTTAGATTGAATTTGCGGTCGTTTATTTGCCGAGCTATCGAGTTGCGATGCTCCGCCACGGCCGTTGCTAGGGGGAACAATGGCCAAAGCAAGTGTTCGCGAGATCAGCCGCATCACCGGTTTTTCGCCTGCGACCGTGTCCAACGCGCTCAACCGCAAGCGCAGCGTGAGTGAGGAGACCGCCAAGGTCATCCTGGAGTGCGCACAGTCGCTGGGCTATCAGCAGTCGACGCAGCTCGAGAGCATTCAGTTCGTGCTTGCGCGCAAGACGGGCGCCATTCTGGACGAGAGCACCTTCCATCCTGCGGTCATTGAGGGCGTGGAGCGCCAGGCGCGCCGTCACGGTATGAGCACGAGCTTTGTCTCGCTCGACTTTAGCGACTTGGACGCCGTGCGTCCGCAGGTCGAGGGCCTGATCGCCGATCCATCCGCCGCTATCGTGCTGATGGGTACCGAGCTGGGTGAGGAAGACTATGCCTTGTTCGCCAACGCTGCCGCCCACTTGATCGTGCTCGATGGCTGGAGCGATCGTCAGTACTTCGATGCCGTAGTCATTGCCAACACCGACTCGGTGCTGCGCGCCGTGGACTACCTTATCGAGAAGGGTCACAAGCAAATCGGCTATCTGGCAGGCGACCTTCGCATCCGCAACTTTAAGGATCGCGAGCGCGGCTATTGCCAAGCGCTTGAGGATGCGGACCTTGAGGCCAACCCGACATGGCGCGTCACACTGGGCACCACGCTCGAAGGTGCTTATCGCGACATGGGCGCATGGCTCGACAGCGTCTCGCGCGACGACCTGCCGACGGCTTTCTTTGCCGAAAACGACGTGCTCGCCGTAGGCGCCATGCGCGCGCTGAACGAGCACGGCATACGTGTCCCCGAGGATGTCTCAATCATCGGCTTTGACGATCTGTCTTTGGGCGCCTTCTCCAATCCGCCGCTCACCACGGTGCACGTTCCCAAGCACGAGGTGGGCGAGATCGCGGTGCGCCGCCTGGTGGGCAACATCCGCAATCCCAAGAGCTATACCTGCAAGACGGCCGTGTCGACCTATTTTGTCGAGCGCCAAAGCGTGCGTGAGATCTAGGCAAAGGCAACGCTGGGCCGTAGGGCGGCAAAGCTCGCTAAGGCAGCCATATCTAACGCTACTAAGAGAGGGTCCTTCGGGGCCCTCTCTTTGTTTCCCTTGTATGTTCAGTTTGTTTACATACCGTTTAGGCTGATTTCTCTACCGTCTACGGGTATTTCGCGTTAAACTTCTAAACAGTAGAGTAAAACATTTAGTAAACAGAACAAAACGAAACATGCGTCTGTTTACTGAACATGTGATTAGGGGAGGACGTACATGGACAAGATCAAGCTCGGCTTTGTGCCCACGCGCCGCAGTATCTTTAGCGCGCCGGACGCAATCAAGTATCGCGGCCTGACGGCTGATCGCCTGCGCGAGATCGGCGTCGACATCGTGGATATCGACGACATCAATGACGAGGGCCTGCTGTTCGACGACAGCCATATCGAGCCTATCGTCAAGAAGTTCCGCGCCGAGGGCGTCGACGGAATTATGCTGTGCCACGCCAACTTTGGCACCGAGTACGTTTGTGCTCGCCTTGCCCGCGAGCTCGGCCTGCCCGTGCTGCTGTGGGGCCCGCGCGACGAGCGCCCCGAGCCCGACGGCACGCGCCTGCGCGATAGCCAGTGCGGTCTGTTCGCCACCGGCAAGGTCCTGCGCCGCTTCCAGGTGCCCTTTACCTACATGACCAACTGCCGCCTGACCGATCCCGAGTTCGAGCGCGGTGTCTGGGACTTTTTGGCCGTGTGCAACGTGGTCAAGACATTCAGGCGCACCCGCATCCTGCAGATGGCCACCCGCCCGTTCGACTTCTGGTCCACCATGTGCAACGAGGGCGAGCTGCTCGAGAAGTTCAACATCCAGCTTTCGCCCATCCCCATGACCGAGCTTGTCCAGGCCGTGCGTGACGCCCAGACCGACGAGCAGGCCATGGCCGCCATGCTTGCCCATATCAACGACAGCTTTGAGATCTGCATCCCCGAGGACAAGGTCCCCGCGGTCGCCGGTCTTGCCATCGCCATGAAGCACTTGGTCGAGAAGTATGGCTGCAACGCCGGTGCCATTCAGTGCTGGAACGCTCTGCAGGACGAGCTGGGCATTATGCCCTGCGCCGCCAACGCCATCCTCAACGAGATGGGCATTCCTATCGTATGCGAGACCGATATCCACGGCGCCATCACCGCGCTGATGGTCGAGGCCGCCGACCTGGGCCGTCACCGCGGCATGTTCGCCGACTGGACCGTGCGCCATCCCGATAACGAGAACGGCGAGCTGCTGCAGCATTGCGGCCCCTGGCCCTGCAGCTGCGCGGCCGTCAAGCCCAAGCTCACCTACCCGCTGGCTTTCGATCACCCCGGCGCGCTGACGGCCGAGGCCAAGCGCGGCGACCTCACCCTTGCCCGCTTTGACGGCGACAACGGCGAGTACTCGCTGCTGCTGGGCAATGCCCGCGGCATCGACGGCCCGGCCGGCATGGGCACCTATCTGTGGGTCGAGGTCGACAACCTCAAGCGCCTCGAGGCCAAGATCGTCGAGGGCCCCTACATCCACCACTGCGTCGCCATTCACGCCAACGTGGTGCCGGTGCTCTACGAGGCGTGCAAGTATCTCGGCATTGCCCCCGACCTGTACGACCCGATTGAGCAGGACGTTAAGGCTTACCTGCGCGGCGAGTAGGGTCGTGCCTACTTTGTAGCAACGAGCTGGCGCGCTACCACAGCACCCAACCTTGCGGTTCAAGCCGTCGCTTGCGTACCAAAGTACGCGGCGCTCCTCTTTCACCGCAATCTTGGGCACTGTGGAAACGCGGTGGCTTTGACTTTGGAAATTCCCTGAAAGGAGTTTTTCGTGGCAACTATCGAAGAGCTTGAGTCCCTGCGCTGGGACCTTCGCCGCGATTGCGTCGATATCATCATGGCTGGCGCCGGCGGCCACATCGGCGGCGACATGTCGGTGATCGACGCCCTCATGACCCTCTACGCCAACCACCTCAACATTTCGCCCGAGACCGTCGACGATCCCAACCGCGACCGCTTCGTGCTCTCCAAGGGCCATGCTATGGAGGCCTACTACGCGGTGCTCTGCCACGAGGGCTATCTTGACCTCGACGACGTCAAGGCCCGCTTCTCCAAGTTCGGCAGCCCCTACATCGGTCACCCCAACAACAAGCTCAAGGGCATCGAAATGAACTCGGGCTCGCTGGGCCACGGCCTGCCCGTGGCCGTGGGCATGGCGCTCGCCGGCAAGATGGACGGCCGCGATTACCGCGTCTACACCATCATGGGCGACGGCGAGCTTGCCGAGGGCTCGGTCTGGGAGGGCGCCATGAGCGGCGGCAACTACCAGCTCGATAACCTGTGCGCGCTCGTGGACCGCAACCGCCTGCAGATCAGCGGCAGCACCGAGGACGTTATGAAGCAGGACTCGCAGGAGGAGCGCTGGGCCGCCTTCGGCTGGAACGTGCTCTCCATTCCGGGCAACGACGTCCGGGCCATCGACGCCGCGCTGACGCTTGCGGCCGAGACCTGCGGCAAGCCCACGGTCATCATCCTCAACACGGTGAAGGGCTATGGCTCGCCCGTTATGGAGGACAAGGCCGCTTGGCATCATCATCTGCCCAACGATGAGGAATATGCCCAGATCATCGCCGATTTCGCTGCCCATAAGGAGGCCATCAATGGCTAACAAGATCGCCAATCGCAAGGTTATCTGCGACACGCTGCTCGAGGCCGCGAAGACCGATAAGGACATCGTCGTCCTGTGCTCCGACTCCCGCGGTTCCGCATCGCTCACGCCGTTCTTCGATCAGTATCCCCAGCAGTCCGTCGAGGTCGGCATCGCCGAGCAGGACCTGGTGAGCATCGCCGCCGGCATGGCTTCGTGCGGCAAGAAGGCCTGGGCCGCCTCGCCGGCGTCCTTTGTGACCACGCGCTCGTATGAGCAGTGCAAGGTCGACGTCTCGTACTCCAACACCAACGTCAAGCTCATCGGCATCTCGGGCGGCGTGTCCTACGGCGCCTTGGGCATGAGCCATCACTCCGCGCAGGATATCGCCGCCATGAGCGCGATTCCCAACATGCGCGTGTATCTGCCGAGCGACCGCTTCCAGACCGCCGAGCTCGTGCGCGCCCTGGTCGCCGACAACAAGCCGGCCTACATCCGCGTGGGCCGCAACCCGGTCGAGGACGTGTACACCGAGGACGAGTGCCCGTTCCAGATGGATCGCGCCACCTGGGTACGCCGCGGCACCGATGTAACGCTCGTCGCTACCGGCGAGATGGTCCGCCATGCCGTGGACGCTGCCGACCTGCTGGCCGAGCAGGGCATCTCGGCAACGGTACTCGACATGTATTGCGTCAAGCCGCTCGACGCCGAGGCCGTGATTGAGGCCGCCGGTGCCACGCGCGCCGTCGTGACTGTCGAGGAGCACAGTCCCTTCGGCGGCTTGGGCTCTATGGTCGCGCAGGTGGTGGGCGAGCATTGCCCGCGTCCGGTCAAGTGCCTCTCCCTGCCCGACGCGCCGGTCATCACCGGCACGAGCCCCGAGGTCTTTGCACACTACGGCCTGACGGGTGCCGGAATCGCGCAGACCGTCGCCGAATTCCTGCCCACAGAGTAACTGGAATGTGACAAAGGGACCGTCCCTTTGTCACATTCGTTTTGAAAGGGGTGGCCATGGGCCGCTACATCATCGGAATCGATCAGTCCACGCAGGGCACCAAGGCGCTGCTGGTAGACGAGGGCGGCCATCTGATTCATCGTGCCGACCGCTCGCATCGCCAGATTGTCAACGAAGCCGGCTGGGTGAGCCATGATCCGGCCGAGATTGCCACCAATGTGCTGGCCGTGGCGCGTGCCGTGGTGGAGGAGACCGGGGTCGATCCGGCCGACGTCGCCGGCATCGGCATCTCCAACCAGCGCGAGACCACCGTTGCATGGAACCGAACGACGGGCGAGCCGCTGTGCGACGCCGTGGTGTGGCAGTGCGCCCGCGCCCGCGAGCTGTGCGACGAGCTGACCGCGCGCGAGGGTGTGGCCGATCTGGTGCGCGACACGACGGGTCTGGTGCTCTCGCCCTACTATCCGGCGGGCAAGATGGCTTGGATCCTCGCGAACGTTCCCGCTGCTGCCGAGGCCGCGGCGGCAGGCGAGCTGTGCCTGGGCACCATCGATGCCTGGGTGGTCTGGACGCTCACGGGCGGCGCGGAGTTCCGCTGCGACTGGTCCAACGCCAGCCGTACGCAGCTCTTTGACCTGCGCCGAGGCTGCTGGAGCGAGCCGGTGTGCGAGGCCTTTGGCGTCGACGTGGCCTGCCTTCCACAGGTGACCGATTCCGATGGCCTGTTCGGCACGACGGATCTGGGCGGCTTTTTGCCGGCGCCCGTGCCCATTCACGGCGTGCTCGGCGACAGCCATGCCGCCTTGTTCGCGCAGGGCTGCCATAGCCGCGGCATGGCCAAGGCGACCTATGGCACCGGCAGCTCGGTCATGATGAACGTCGGCGACGAGTTCGTTGCCAGCTCGCACGGGCTTTCGAGCTCGCTCGCATGGCGCATGGACGGCGTGACCGAGTACGTGCTCGAGGGCAACGTGAGCTACGCCGGCGCCGTCAAGACGTGGCTGCGCGACGATCTGGAGCTCATCAATAACCCCGAGGAGGTTACCGACCTGTGCTACGCCGCCAATCCGGCGAGTCGCGTCTACTTTGTGCCGGCGTTTACCGGTTTGGGCGCGCCGCACTGGGCGAGTGACGCCGAGGGCTGCGTCTTTGGCATGACGCGTACCACAGGTCGCGCGGAGTTCGTGAAGGCCGCCGACGAGTCGATCGCCTATCAGATTTTTGACGTGATCGATGCGATGGTCGAGGATTCAGGCGCGGCGCTGGCCGAGCTTCGCGTTGACGGCGGTCCCACGCGCGACGCGTACCTGATGCAGTTTGAGAGCGACTTGGTTGGCTCGTCCATCCGCATCGCGAGCAATGACGAGATGAGCGGCCTGGGTGCGGCCTGGGCCTGCGGCATTGCGCTGGGCATGTACACGCGCGATGTCGTCGACGTCTACGGCGCCCGCGGCATCGTGGAGCCGTCGATGCCCGCCGACGAGCGCGCCAAAAAGATCGCCGGCTGGCGCCACGCCGTGAAATCAACGATTGCCTACACAGCCTAGAATGGTTTTTCTGGGACGGGGATTAAAAATCATTGGTCCTCGTCCCAGGTAGTCAATTTGGGACGGGGCTTTTTTGACTGGTATGATTGGTGCGACCATTCGAACCAGCTAAAAGAGCCCCGTCCCAAATTGACTACCGAGAGGATCTGCTATGGAGCGCATCGCGAGCTTTTCCGTTGACCATCTGCTGCTTGAGCCCGGCGTGTATGTGAGCCGCATCGACCGCGATCCGGCGACCGGCGCCGCCGTCACCACCTTTGACCTGCGCCTGACCACGCCCAACAAGGAGCCGGTCATGAACACGGCCGAGTGCCACACCATCGAGCACCTGGGCGCGACGTTCCTTCGCAATCATGACAAGTGGTCGAGCCGTATTGTCTACTTTGGCCCCATGGGCTGCCGCACGGGCTTTTACCTCGTCGTGTTTGGCGAGGTGACGAGCGAGGAGATTCTGCCGCTCGTGCGTGAGCTGTTCGAGTTTGTCGCCGGCTTTGAGGGCGATGTCCCCGGTGCCGCTCCCGAGGAGTGCGGCAACTACCTGGACCAGAACCTCCCCATGGCAAACTGGCTCGCGCGCCGCTACCTCGACCGTGACCTGGCCGATATCGACGAGAAGCACCTGCACTATCAGCAGGCGTAAGGGCTTTATCGCCCAAAACGCGCGCATTGGGCGCCTCCGCTTATGCGGGGGCGCCTTTTTGTTGAGTGGTCGGGACGAGCGTTCAAAATCGCTCGTGTTTGTTCTAGAATGTTCATACTGTCACATAAACGAACAGGAGCGAACATGCATATCTATTCTGTCAACGATCCCGAGTTCAAATCCTATGGCAACGTTTGGGATGACGTTCCGTCCGAGCTCACGTCGCCCGTGCTCGAGGCGCTCTCTGCCACGCCCATCCCCGAGGGCAGCAAGTACGTGGCAAGCGCGCCGGAGCTCGAGGGCGTCATGGATGCCGACAAGCTTGGCTTTCTCATGTTTGGCGGCCGTCCCTTCCAGCTGGGTTGGTGCAACGGCCACAATACACGACTCAACTGTCTGGAGTATCACCGCGCGAGTGAGTTCAACCTGGGCGCGCGCGACTTTATCCTGCTCGTGGCGCATCGCTGGGAGATTGAGGACGGCAAACTCGACACCGCGTGCGTCAAGGCGTTCCGCGTGCCGGCGGGCAAGGTTGTCGAGGTCTTCAACACCACGCTCCACTACACGCCGTGCATGGTCGACGACGGTGGCTTCCAGGTGATGGTGGCGCTGCCGGCGGGTACTAACGGCCCGCGCTCCGAGGCGGCGGCCGACATGCCCGCGGCCGGCGACAGCTACTGCTACTGGAAGGCCGACAAGTGGGTCCTCTGCCACGCCGACAGCCCCAAAGCTGCCGAGGGCGGCTACGTAGGCCTCATCGGCAAAAACCTCGACATCGCATGCGACTAGAATCTTCTGTCTCAATCTGTAACATCTAGCGGGCTAAATTGTCTCTACCTGTTACAGATCGAGACAAACCGCCCCCCAATCCACCACAAAGGTGCCTGTCCCCATTGTAGTGGCTGCCTAGAGCTGGCTGCGCAAATAGTCAGCCATATATGGTACGGCGAAGCGCACGTAACCGCGGCGCGCCTGTTCGATAACGCCGGCGTCGATGAGGCGCCGGCGATATTTTTGCGCATAGTCGGGTGTGACTGACATGCGTTTCGCTACATCGGAAATGCGCGAAACGGCGTCTTCGTCATCAGTCATTGCGGAGAGAAACGCGACGTCTTGGTCCGATAGCGCGGCGAGTGTCGTTTCGCACACATCGTTTTCGAAATCGGCCTTTGACGCTTCGATTGCTCCGTCGACATGCTCTGGCGTTACGTGTTCTCCTGCCTGGCAGCGATTGGCGATGTTGTAGCCGATGAGCTGCAGCATATAGGGTGAACCTTGGGTTGCACGAGCGGCACAGAGGCGAAGATCGCCTGGAATATCAAGGTCGAGCTCTTCGAAAGCTCGCTGATAATATGCATCGACATCTCCGACTGAAAGCGGTTCGAGCGTGACTTTGCGTGCGCGGTTGAGAAATGTCAGTACGCGGTCGTTGAGTGTCGCGGAGACTGCTCCCGGGAGGCCCGCCATGACGAGCGCGACGTTGAGCCGTTCGCCGACCAGCTCTTGATAGGCGGTGACGAGCTGTCTGATCTCGGGTGAATTTGCTTGGAGCTCGTCGATGAGGATGAGGATGCCATGTCCCTGCTCGGTCAGTTTGCGCGCGAGCTGTGTGAGTTTGAACTGAAAGCTCTTGGTCTCCTGCACGTCTCGTGTGAACTCGAGGCCTGCCGAGAACCCAAAAACACTTAGGCTGCCGCTCGTGAGTTTAGGAAGATGGCGTTTATTGACGTAAGGCTCGCCTGCTTCCTGGATTTTCTCAACAATGCGCTCGAGCATATCCTCGGAGGCTACGGTGGGTGTGGCAACAACGAAGCCGAGCTTGCGGGCGCGATCGGCAAGTTCCCACAGGAGAACCGTTTTGCCGCTGCCTCGCTGGCCGAGCATGAGCATGGCTCGGTCTCGATTGCCCGGCTCCTGCTCAAGGCCGGAGATGAATGTCGAAATCACGCTCCCGCGCCCCACCAGATAGGACGGGCGATTTCCGAATGAGGGGGAGAAGATGGTTTCAGTCATGAGTCTCCTTTCCTTTTTTTCCTA
>DBEYTJ010000197.1:0-1281 GCA_048181065.1 Collinsella sp. | reverse complement strand
ATCACCGCCACGCCGTCGTCGCGTGTGTAGGCAATGCTCCCCTTTCCAACCACGACCGCCAAAAACGCCGGCGCGGCATTCTGGGCGGCAGGATTGGAGAGCACTTTCCTCTCCAGCGCCTTGAGATTTCTCGCTCCATCGTCTGCTTTCGCATCACTCAGCTTGACCTCGATGGCTCCCCAGCGCCCGTCGTGCTCAACGATCAGATCGACCTCAAGGCCCTTCTCATCTCGGAAATAATGGACACTGTTGTCGACACCGCCGTAGGTGGAAAGGAACACGCGCACGTCGCGCAGAACGAGGTTCTCAAAGAGCATCCCCAGCGTTTGCATATCGCCAAGCAGCCGCTCAGGGGTAGCCCCCAGCAACGCCGCCGCAAGTGACGGGTCGCAGAAGTAGCGCTTGGGGCGCACGCGAACGCGGGCCTTCGAGCGCATGGGCGGCTCCCATCCGCACAGGTCCTCGGTCAGCTTGAGCCTGTTGAAGAGATCCAGGTGTGCAGCGATGGTCCTCTCGTCGGGGCCCGTCTCACCGTACGAGGCGTCCTTTATGAGCGTCTTGTACGTGACAGCCTGGCTCTCGTTCATGGCAAGAGCTCGCAAAAGGCCGTGTGCAAGCTCGGGCGACATGCCCTCATCCAGCACGTTGACGTCGAGCACCGAGTGCACGTACTGGCTTGCTGTCTCTCGCGCAAGCTCTTCCGAAAGCCCAAGGTTTGCAGGCCAACCGCCCCTGCAGCACCAGCGGGCGACGTCATCCACCGTGCTCTCGCGACGCTGAGGGGCAAAACCCTCGCCCTTAAAGAGGCTTGCCAGTGACACGAGCGGCTCGCCGTCGCCCGACTCGCACAGGGTCATGGGGCGCATTGACAGACGGGCGATCCTACCCGTGCCGGAATGACGAACATGGCTGCGCCCCTCGCTTTTGAGCGCGGTCGAGCCCGTGAGCAAAAGTGTCCCGCGTTCGTTGCCGCTCGCGTCCACGAAGCGCCTGGCGGCATCCCAAACCTCAGGTACCTCCTGCCATTCATCGACCAGGTGTGGCGCATCGCCGATGAGCGCCAGGCTTGGGTCGACCTCTGCCGCCGCGCGCTGCGCAGGCTCATCGAGCCTGGAGACGCTCGCTGAGCGAGAGAGCGCCGTCCAGGTCTTGCCGCACCATTTGGGGCCGTTGATCTCCACACAGCCAAACGCCCGCATAAGGGTGTCGAGGCGCTCCTCTATGAGCCGGGGCCTATATCCCTTTTGGGTCAATCTCTTTGGTGCATCCATAGACGGCCGT
>DBEYTJ010000196.1:0-2746 GCA_048181065.1 Collinsella sp. | reverse complement strand
TGAGATGCGAGAATGATCTGATTCATCTTGCCTCCTCCTTTTCGTTATGGTCATTATAACGTCTTATACGTTGCTTATATTGCTAATTAGTATAAAGACCGTTCGCGGGTGAAAATCGACCGTTGACGGGTTTAACGTACTTGAAACGTTGGGGCCGGGCAGGCCGGCGCTGACTGGATAACCCCAGGTCGGATGCCGCGCGCAATCTCCTATCGCACGAAGTACCAGGGGCTTTCCTGCACGGTGGGCTCCAGCGCAATGCCGGTGCGCTCGCGGAACAGATCCATGTCCTGCGATTTCTCCGTCCACCACGCGTTGGGCTTAAAGGTCATGCTCTCAATGACATGACCGACAAACACACTGTTGCGCAGCTTGGAGAAGTCGGTGTTCATAATCAGAATGGACGCGAGCACCAGCACGATGCCCAGGACCTTGATCGCGCCGGCGGGCTCGGCGTAGATGCCAATACCGACCAGAACGGTCGCCACGGTTTCGAACGAAGCCACGACCGGCACCTTCGATGTCTCAAGATCCATCGAAAGGCCCTGCATATAGAAGATGTACGCAAGAGCCGTCGGAATAAAGCCAAAGCCTGCGAACAGCAGAATGAGCTGCGGGGACATTGTCGCGGCTACATCGGACCACGGAGCAGAAAGCGCGGCCATAAAGCATCCGCCAAAGACAAAGCCCCAAAACGTTACCGCCAGCGGATGCAGCGTCTTGGTAGCCATACGGCTAAACACCGCCAGCAGTGCACCGCAAAGTCCGGCGATCACACCCGACGCGACGCCCCAAACCGAGAAATGGAAACCAGACAGGTCGCCGCTCGTCACCGCGAGCACGCAACCCACAATGTTAAAGACGATGGCGACGAGCTTGTTGGGGGTCACGTCCTCGCGATAAAGCACGCGGCCGAGCGCGACGCCAAACACCGGCGAGGTGTAGAGCAGCACCGAGGCCGTGGACATGCCCACCTCGCCCATGCACTCGTAATAAAGCGTGTTAGCGGTGGCGAGGCCGATAATGCCAAGAAGCGCGCAGGGAACAAGCTCTTTAGGACTTGCCTTGAACAGTGCCATGGGACCCGAGGCTTTTCCCTCACGAGCACCTCCCTGGCAACCTATAAATGCCAAGACCGGAGCCATTAAGACGGCACCCGACAACAGGCGAAAGGCCGCCATGCTCTGAGACGAAACACCCAGGGCCGATATTCCGTTAACAAAGATTCCGATGGTGCCCCACATAAGCGCGGCGATCAGCACCAGCACATAGCCCAGATTGCTTTTCTTCAACGCAGCCTCCTCGGTGTTGTTTCCAATATGTTTCGTACTACGTTATAGTCGTTATATACATTTTTCAAGACACAAATCGCCGAACGGAAAAATCCGCTTCCCCACATACTCATTGGGTAGTCATTGGGGACGTTCTTAAATGACTAGTCGTTGGGGATGCTCCTGAATGACTAGCCATTTAAGAACGTCCCCAACGACTAAAGCGCCGCTGGTTGAGCATAAATCAGCGAGCGGGCTGCATTTGAGGCAAGGTGGCGTGAAACGAAAGGGCGCTGACCTTCTGGTCGCGCCCTTGAAGTTGAACGCCAGATTGACCAAATGCGGCCCGCGCAGCGTCGAGCGGTTGCGGCGTTTGGTAAAACGCCGTAACTAATACTCAAGCTTCCACATGTAGCGGCGCGTCATGTAGTCCTTGTGGGTGACGGCAGAGAGCGCGCGCATATACACGTTGTTGAGGATCGGGGCAAAGATCAGGTGGTTGAAGTACTCGCTCACGCTGTCCTTGATGTCGTTGAGGCCGAGCTCCTTGGCGTCGAGCTGATAGACGCGCTCGCCACCGTACTGGTTGACGAAGCGGATGCCGCGCTCGTCGTTGCAGCGGCTGCGGCCGACGCTGATGAGCTGGAACAGCGAGGTGCGCTTGTCCAGGATCTCGAAGGGGCCGTGGAAGAAGTCGCAGGTGTTGATGGTGCAGGAGTCGATCTGCAGCATCTCCTG
The DNA here is from genome assembly GCA_048181065.1 of Collinsella sp. GTDB lineage: Bacteria > Actinomycetota > Coriobacteriia > Coriobacteriales > Coriobacteriaceae > Collinsella. The sequence goes on along the minus strand of DBEYTJ010000196.1, from coordinate 737 downwards.
CACGTTGCAGATGCTAAAGACGTAGGCGGCACCAAAGAGCGGACCCTGAGCCATGACGTTGATGCAGGGCTTGTCGGCGTTCTGCTCGGCCCACTTGGCAGCGAGCGGGCGGGTGTACTCGACGGCCTTGCGATAGATGGGGTCGACCAAGTCGAAGGCGGCCATAGCGGTCTCGTACTCGGCATAGCCCTCGGTCTGCTGCGTGAGCTCCATGGCGATCATGGTCACGACGACGGAGTTGGTGCGGCCCATGCAGGACTCGTCGACGGCCAGGCTGTCGTACTGGATCTTGTAGTCGCAGACCTCGGTGAGGCCGGACTCGTCAACATAGATGGCGATGGTGCTGGCGCCGTGGTCCTTGGCGACCTGGGCGGCGACGATGGTCTCCTTGGTGCCGCGCATGGACACGACGACGGCCAGGGTGTTCTCGTTGACGTAGGCCGGGGTGGCGTGCACGAACTCGTTGCTGGTGTAGCTGGAGCTCACGACCTGCGTGGCCTCGTGCTCCATAAAGTACTGGGCAGGATAGTTGCCGCCGTTGGATCCGCCAGCGCCAATCCACACGACGCGCTTGATGCCGCCCTTGTCTGCCTTGTCAGCCAAAACCTGGGAGACGACATCCTTAACCTGTTCCTGAGTAGTCATCGTGCATCAGCCTTTCTTCTCGTTTGATGCTCTCGATGGCATACAAGTTACATACATGTTTTGGTTATGTCGACTAGTTGTATGCTATATTT
>DBEYTJ010000195.1:0-2464 GCA_048181065.1 Collinsella sp. | reverse complement strand
TGCAGCGCCCGCCCGTCCCTGGCGCCCGGGCCGCGATAAGTTCCTCCCCGTCAGCCGCGCCGACATGGATGCGCGCGGCTGGGACCAGTGCGACTTTGTCTACATCTGCGGCGACGCCTACGTGGACCACCCCAGCTTTGGCATGGCCATCATCAGCCGCATACTCGACGTGCACGGATACAAAGTGGGCATCATCTGCCAGCCCGACTGGACCGACCCCTCCAGCATCACTGTGCTCGGCGAGCCGCGCCTGGGCTTTTTGGTCAGCGCCGGCAACATGGACTCCATGGTCAACCACTATTCGGTGACCAAGCACCGCCGCCACACCGATGCCTATACCCCCGGCGGCGAGGAGGGGCGCCGCCCCAATCGTGCCGTCACGGTCTACGGCAACCTCATCCGCCAGACGTTCAAGGACGCTCCCATCATCATCGGTGGCATCGAGGCAAGCCTGCGCCGTCTGGCCCACTACGACTATTGGCAGGACAAGCTCAAGCGCTCGGTGCTGCTCGACTCGGGCGCCGACATCCTCATCTACGGCATGGGCGAGCACGCGATCGTCGAGATCGCCGACGCGCTCGACGCGGGGCTGACCGTCGATCAGATCACCTATATCAACGGCACCGTTTACCGCACGGGTTCGCTCGACGAGGTCTACGACTACGACCTGCTGCCCAGCTGGGACGACCTTACCGCCGACAAGCTCAACTACGCGCGCAGCTTTAACGTGCAGCAGCAGAATATGGATCCCATCACCGGGCATCGCCTGGTAGAGCCCTACCCCAACAGCGTCTATGTGGTGCAGAACCCGCCGTCGGCGACGCTCACCACCGATGAGATGGACGAGGTGGCCGAGCTCCCCTATGCACGCGATTGGCATCCCGACTACGACGCGGCAGGCGGCGTGCCGGCCTTTGCCGAGATCAAGTTTTCCATTAGCTCCAACCGCGGCTGTTTTGGCGAGTGCTCGTTTTGCGCCCTCACCTTCCACCAGGGTCGCGTGCTGCAGATGCGCAGCCACGACTCGATCATGCGCGAGGCCGAGCTGCTCACGCGCGATCCTGAGTTTAAGGGCTATATCAACGACGTGGGCGGACCGACGGCAAACTTTAGCCGCCCTGCCTGCGACAAGCAGCTCAAGCATGGCGTGTGCAAGAACAAGCGCTGCCTGTGGCCGAGCGTATGCAAGAACATGGTGGTCGACGAGAGCGGCTATACGCAGTTGCTGCGCGACCTGCGCCAGCTGCCGGGCGTCAAGAAGGTCTTCGTGCGCAGCGGCATCCGCTTTGACTACACCATGGCCGACGCCTCGGACGAGTTTTTGCGCGAGCTGCTGGAGCACCATGTCTCGGGCCAGCTGCGCGTAGCGCCCGAGCACGTGAGCGATGCGGTGCTGTCCGTGATGGGCAAGCCGAGCCGCGCCGTCTACGATGCGTTCTGCCGTAAATTTGAACGCCTGAACCGCGAATACGGACTCAAGCAGTATGTGGTGCCGTACCTGATTTCGAGTCACCCCGGTTCAACGATGAAGGAAGCCGTGGACCTTGCCGAAGCCGTGCGCGACATGGGCTACATGCCCGAGCAGGTGCAGGACTTCTACCCCACCCCATCCACCATGTCGACCTGCATGTACTACACCGGCGTGGACCCACGTACCATGCAGCCGATCTACGTGGCGCGTGATCCGCACGAAAAGGCCATGCAGCGTGCGCTCATTCAGTACCGCAAGCCCGAGAACTACAAGCTGGTGCGCGAGGCGCTGGAGAAGGCCGGGCGTCGTGACCTGATCGGCTATACCAAGCATTGTCTGATTCGCCCCGTGCCACCACGCCCAGGCGAGACATCGGCCGGCGGCGGACATGGGACCGGTAAGAAGGGTGGCAAACCGCACGGTAGCGCTGGCAGCAAGGGCCACGGCGGCATGTCGCGTGCGCAAAACACCGCAGGGCGCAATCGCGCGGCCCAGGGGCGTCAGGGCGCCAACGGAGGCGGGCGTCGCAACTAGGGCAGCGGTGTGCTCGCTGCGTCCATCCCACACGCGTGGTGTAGCGAGCGCATTGCCTCAACGAGGATGACGCCGGCGATAGCGACCGTAATTGCCACGTCGAGCGGCGTGTTCACAAACCACAGCAGCCCCATGAGATACGACCCGGCATTAAAGGCAAAGTGCAGCAGGATCGTGTAGCGGAGCTTTCCGGTCGTCACGAGCACCCAACCAAAGATGAGGCCGGCAGCACCCGCGTAGCAACCCTGCACCCAATTCATGTGCATAAAACCGAAGATTGCCGCCTGCAGCACAATCGCCGCGGCGATACCCCACGCGCTTGGGGCCGCCCAGGGCACCATGGCGCCGTCCTGCGCGCTCGCACGACGCCGGCGCTTCCAAAGTGGGCGGCACTGCGGATTAAACGCTCGGAGCGAAAACTCAAAAATAATGCCGCGCACCAGCAGCTCTTCACAAAAT
>DBEYTJ010000194.1:0-1337 GCA_048181065.1 Collinsella sp. | reverse complement strand
AACACGCCCGATACGCCGAGCCCCACCGGCACGGTCAACCGCGTGGTTAAGGGCGTGACGATTCACCCCTTCACCGCTTAATCGCGTCCCCCTGTAAGGGCGCCCGTCCGCTCATAACGGCGGGCGGGCGCTTTTTGTTTTTACATGGACCGGGTATAAGTATCACCACGGTCAACTGCTTCAAGAAGCAAGGAGTGCATATGAGCACATACGCAATTAAGGCTGACAAGTTCTTCTTGCCGGCAGGTCCGCAACTGGGCGGCTATCTTATGGTCGAGGATGGCGTCTTTGGCGCCTGGCAGGCCGACGAGCCCTCTTGCGAGATCAAGGACTACACGGGATCGTGGATCGCGCCAGGCATGGTCGACACCCACATCCATGGCTTCTATAACCACTCGACTACCGATAACGATCCTGAGGGTATCGATATCAGCTCGACCGAGCTCGCCCGTCGCGGTACCACCAGCTGGCTGCCCACGACGTTCACCGATGGCGTCGAGCAGATTAAGGACGCCTGCGCCGCCATCGCTCAGGCGGACGAGGGTCGCGGTCCTGACTTCTGTGGTGCTCGTATCCAAGGCATCTACCTGGAGGGCCCCTTCTTTACCATGAAGCACGTGGGCGCGCAGAACCCTGCTTATCTTATCGATCCCTCCGAGGAGGTCTTCGATCAGTGGCAGGAGGCTGCGGGTGGTCGCATCGTTAAGAGCGCTATGGCGGCCGAGCGCGATGGCGCTGCTGCCTATGCTGCCGCCCTCAACGCGAAGGGCGTCGTGACCAGCATCGGTCACTCCGACGCCACCTACGATGAGTGCATCGCCGCCATTAACGCCGGTGCCAGCTGCTTTACGCATACCTATAACGGCCAGCGCGGGCTGCATCACCGTGAGCCCGGTGTCGTGGGTGCCGCCATGTCCACGCCCGAGACCTACGCCGAGATCATCTGTGACGGCAAGCACGTGAACCCTGTCGCCATCAAGGCGCTGCTGCAGGCAAAGGGCTGGCAGCACACGGTGCTCATCACCGACTGCCTTGGCTGCGGCGGCATGCCCGAGGGCAGCTACACCAGCGGCGGCATGGACGTCATCATGAAGGACAACCTGTGCTGGCTCGCTGACGGCAAGAGCATTGCCGGCTCGGTGCTCACGCTTGCCCAGGGCGTCAAGAACGTTGTCGACTGGGGTATCGCCAGCGCCGATATCGCCATTCGCATGGCAACCGAGGTGCCGGCTCGCTCTGCGCACATCGAGGATAAGTGCGGCAGCATCATGCCGGGTCGCGACGCCGACTTTGTCGTGTTCGACCATGAGCTCACCCTCGTCGAGACGTATGTTGGC
>DBEYTJ010000193.1:0-2079 GCA_048181065.1 Collinsella sp. | reverse complement strand
GACCAGCGCTGGCCCTTCATGTGCCTGTCGGTCATCGACGGCGAAGGCACCGTCTGCGGCGACCCCGTCCACAAGGGAAGCCACCTGCTGGCCCCGAACACCGTCAGCTCCATCGACCTCGAAGGCAAGATGGAACTGATCGTCTCGCATCTGTAGATCGCACCAACAACCAAAACGCAACAAGGGGCTCCCCCGTCCACCAACGGAGGAGCCCCTTATCCATATATATCAGCCCACCCGGCTCTCCAGATCAAAAAAGCGGACGAGCAGAGCGACGTTCGCAAGCAACGTTATCTAAGGACCTGGACGGGCGTATGGGGCAACATCGATCGCGAGTTCCGCACGAGCCGGAGAGCACTTAATGTGCTCTCCGTGCGAGCAGGACTGCCCGAGCAGGCGATGTTGCCCCATACGCCCGCCCAGGTCCGCCGGGATTATGACAGCTTGACGATCGGTGCAAAGCCCTTCATCAGCTTTTTGGTCTGGCCGGTCTTTTCGAATTGAACCTCGATCATGTCTCCGACGACCGAGATCACGGTACCCGTGCCAAAGGTCTTATGGCTCACGGTATCGCCCGCGGCAAAGTCCTGTGATGCACTGGCGCGATCGACCTTGCGCTCCACCGTCGGCGACACCTTAGATGACGGCTTTTTGGCTCGCGGCGCACCCGAACCAAAGGTCGAGGCAACACGGCCGGCGTCGGGCGAGACCCCACGATGGCGCTCGGTCCCGTAGCTGCTGCCGCCAAAGAAATCGTCAAAGCTCGATCCGCCGCGCGAACCGGAACCGCCGGTCGAGCGCGTATGCGAACCGAACACCTTGCCGCCATACATATCCGAACCCATGCCCGAGCCAAAGGTGCCGTGACGGTCGCCGCGCTTCTCCCAGCCCGTGCCCTCAAAACCGGCAGAACCGACACCGCTAAACTCGATATCCTCAAACGGAATCTCATTGAGGAAGCGCGAGCGCGGGTTGGCAGAGGTCGAGCCGTAGGTGCGACGCGTGGCCGCATAGGTCAGGAACAGGCGCTTACGGGCACGCGTGATGGCGACGTAGGCCAGGCGACGCTCTTCCTCGAGCTTGCCCGGGTCATCGCTGCCGCCAAAGTCGTGCACGTGCGGGAAGATACCCTCCTCCATGCCGGCCACGAACACCGCCGGGAACTCCAGGCCCTTGGCGGAGTGGATGGTCATCATGGTAATGGCATGCGTCTCGCCGGCCAGGGAATCCAAGTCGGAGCGCAGGGCCAGCCACTCCATGAGTGCCGGCAGCGCCTTACAGGTGAGCGGGCCGTAGGTGCGCTCAATCTCGTCGGCATGCACGGCACCCGCCGGCATCTCCGTCGGCGCGGCATACGCGTTGCCCGCGATGGCGGCGGCCAGGGCATCCTGCGGCGAGAGCGCCGGGGCGGCTAGGCTATCGAGCGGATTGGAACCTGCGGCATCGCGCGCGCCGACGAGCGCCTCAAACGAGGATGCCGGGGCAGATGGCCCCGGTTCGGGCGCGGGCGCGCTCACCACGATGGGCTCGGGCTCGGCGCCGGCAGGCACGTCGGCAACACCGGCTGCGCGCAGCTCTTCTAGGCTCTCGAGCGTACCCTCGATATCCTCGTGCGTCTCCTCAAATTCGGCGGCGACGCCCAGGAATTCCTGAATGTTCTCGGCACGGCTCTCGGACTCCATGGTGCCCTCGGCGCGGAAAGCCTGCAGCAGGCCCGTCTTATCGACAATCATCTCGACGACGTCCTTGAGCTCGCCGTCCATGCGGCGACCCTCGCGCACTAGCGAGACAAAGCTCGACAGGCCATTGCGCACCTTGGCGCTAAACATGCCGGTCTCGGCGCACGCGATCTCGCACGCTTGGAAGAACGAGCAGCGGTTGTCGCGCGCCAGTTGCTCGATCTTTTGGATCGAGGTGGAGCCGATGCCGCGGCGAGGTGTGTTGATGACGCGCTTGACGCTCATCTCGTCGGCCGGGTTCACGATCATCTTGAGGTAGGCCATGACGTCGCGGATCTCGGCACGGTCGAAGAATCGCGTGCCGCCCACGATCTTGTAGGGCACGCCCGCGCGCAGGAAC
>DBEYTJ010000192.1:0-7854 GCA_048181065.1 Collinsella sp. | reverse complement strand
TGGTATCGACGACGCACTCGAGGGACTTGTTCCTCACAATCGGCTGACGACGCTGCGATTTGATTTGCGCGGTGTCGGTAAGCTTGCGTTTGAGGCGGCGATTGGAGAGAGCTCGTCTATCGAGGCGATTCATGTGCCGAGCACGCTGGTCGAACGCTCGACTGTTAGGGACATACGGGGTTAGGTCCTACTCCGTTTGTCTCGATTTGTAACAGGTAGACGGTCAAAAGCGGGCTACGTGTTACAGATTTAGATTCTTCGGAAAGAGCAATCCTGTTCGTCTCAATCTGTAACAGCTAGGACCCAAAAACTCGGCTAGATGTTACAGATTGAGACAAACGGACCCCGAACCGCCCAAAAAGGCCGGGGGCGGCGCGCCGTGTGACGTGCCGCCCCCGGCTGAGAAATGGGGACAGGTTATGTGGGCGGTGCAATTCCGCCAACCGCTCGTCGCAAGCCGCTAGTCCAGACGACGGGTCTGCGCTACGTGCTTGTACCAGTAGGCGCTTGCCTTGGGCGTGCGCTTCTGGGTTTCAAAGTCAACGTAGAAGAAGCCGTAACGCTTGTTGTAGCCATTGGTCCAGGAGAACTGATCCTGCAGGCTCCACAGGAAGTAGCCGCCCACGTTGACGCCCACCTCCATGGCCTTGAGCAACCAGCGCAGGTGCTGCTCGATGTAGTCGATGCGCGGCTGGTCGTCCACAAAACCGTCCTTGTAGGGGTCCTTGTAGCCCATGCCGTTCTCGGTGATGAAGATCTGCTTGTAGTTGGGGTAGCGCTGCTTAATGTAGACGAGCAGATCGAACAGGCCCTCGGGATAGATGATCCAGTCCCAGTCGGTGGTGGGGATGCCGGGCTTGTTCACATGCTCGCCAATACCCTTAACGCGCCAGCGGCCGGTGCCCTTCTCGCCCGTACCGTTGTGGTGCAGGTCGTTTTCGCCATCGTAGGCCTTCAAGAAGCGGCACTGGTAGTTGTTAACGCCCAGGTAGTCGTTGTAGAGCGCGGCCTCGCGCATGATTTCCAGATCCTCGTCTAGGATCTCGACGGTGCCGCCCGAGACGGCAGCCAGGCGGTTGGCGCACTCGAGGGTGTCGGGCGCGTAGTCGCCGCGGAACGTTGCGTCGAGCAAGAACTGGTTTTGCAGCACGTGCTCGTTGTTGGCGGCTTTGATGTCGGCGGGGTCGTTCTCGTTGAGCGGATACTTAAACTCCAGCGACTGGATGACGCCGATCTTGCCCTTAAAACCGCCGTTGTGGAAGGCCAGTACTGCCTTGGCGTGGGCGAGCATCATGTTGTGCTCGCACTGGAAGGCCTCGGCCAGATGCGCCTTAACACCACCGGGGAAGGTGCCCTCGATGTAGGTGTTGGAGGCGTCGGCCCAGATCTCGTTAAAGGTGAACCAATAGGTCACCTGGTCGGCGTACTCCTTAAAGCAGAAAGTGGCAAAGTCCACAAAGGCATCGATGGTCTCGCGGTTGAGGAAGTCGCCCTTCTCAAAGAGGGCAAGCGGCGTATCGAAGTGATGCAGCGTGACAAACGGCTCAACGTGGTGCTTATGGCACTCGGCGAAGAGATCGTGATAGAACTGGACACCCTCGGGGTTGATTTCGCCGGTACCGTTGGGGAAGATGCGGCTCCAGGCGATGGAGAGGCGAATGCCGTTGATGCCAAACTCCTCGCACAGCTCCAAATCGACGGGGTACTGGTTGTAGAAGTCCGAAGCGGGATCGGGGGAGAAACGACCCTGGGCCTCCAAGAAGTCGTCCCAGGCAACCTTGCCCTTACCGTGAGTGCGGGTCTCGCCCTCTACCTGGTAGGCAGCAGTGGCGCCGCCAAAGACAAAGTCCTCGGGAAACTGCGCAGGCGGGTTAGTGACGCTAGCAGGGTTAACGGACATGATGATCCAATCGTCTAAATCGAAGGGACAGCCGGTCTTGGATGGTCGGCTGGCCCTGAGCGTTACTTACTTCGAGAGTTGCTCGCTTACGAAGGCGAGAGACTTATCGCCGTTCTGGGAGAGCTCGATGTACTGCTTACCGCGACAGGCGACGCACTTGTTGCCCACGCGCTCGCAGTCCTTCTGCAGGTCGGCCAAGTAGCTGGCAGCCTGCGGGGCCAGGACGACCAGGTCAAAGTCGGGGAGCATGTCGACGTGGTTACCATATGCCTCGGCAGCGGTCTCAAGATTGATGCCGCGCTCCTTGGCGGCCTTGGCCAGCGCGTTGGCGAGCAGGCCCGAGGTTCCGCCACCCTGGCAGAGCACGAGTACGCGCTTGCCGTTGAGGTCGCTGGCGGTCGTTGCCTCAGTGGCGACAGCGGCGGGAGCGGCGGGGGCGTCGGCCTTCACGGCCTCGGCAGCAGCGCCGGCGGCAACGCTCTTGGCGTCAGCCTTGCCCTGGAAGGCGTCGTTGAGCTTGGCGGCCTTCTCGGCGTTCTTGGCGGCGAGCTCCTCCTGGGAGATCTCGGCCTCCTCGGTGCACTTCTGGGCGTCATAGGCACGGAAGAACGGGTAGTACAGGGCAAAGTCGACGACCAGGATAAGGGCGAGCATCACAAAAGCGAGCGGCTGGAAGCCCAGGCCCATGATGGTGCCGATGGGGCCGGGGACGGTCCAGGGCAGGGTATACATAAAGCCGTTCATGCCCAAGAAGTCGATAAAGATCTTGAGGATCCAGATGTTGGCGATCGGGGCAAAGACAAACGGGACAAAGAAGACGGGGTTGAGCACGATGGGCGCGGCGAACAGCAGCGGCTCGTTGACAGCGAAACAGACGGGAACGATGGCGGCCTTACCGACGGCGCGCATCTCCTGGGACTTGGCCAGGAAGCAGAACATAAAGACCAGGACAAGCGTGGCGCCGGTGCCGCCCATGCAGACGACGAAGTACTGGGCACCCTGGGTCAGGACAGCGGAAGCGTGCTGGCCGGCCTGGAACGCAGCCAGGTTGTCGGTCATGTTGGCAACGAGGGCGGCGGCGATGGCGGGCTCGACGATCGAGGGGCCGTGGACGCCGACGAACCAGAACAGGCTCATGGCGCCGTAGATCACAGCGAGGCCGATGTAGCCATCGGCAGCGGTGAACAGGGGCTGGAACACCTGGATGACACCCTGGGCAAAGCAGAAGCCAAAAGCAGCGCGGAAGACGATGTCAAAAACCCAAAAGACGGTGATGCAGACGGAGAAGGGGATGATGTCCTTGAAGGTCTGCGAGATGTTGGGCGGAACCTGCTCGGGCATCTTGACGGTGATGTTGCGCTTAATGAAGAACTTGTAGATGATGCCAGTCACAAACGCAGCGATGAAAGCGGTCAGCAGGCCCTTGGAACCAAGGTAGGTGGTGTTGAAGCCGCTGGCGGCGTCCGTGGCGATGGTGTCGCTCGAAAGGAGCAAGAAGCCGATGATGGCCGCGCACATGCACGAGATGAAGTTGATCTGGTTGTTCTTGGGCAGATCGCGGTTCTGAGCGTCGGCGAAGTGCTTGGCCGTGGTGGCGGCGCAGGCGATGGCCAGGATGCCCATGGAGTAGTTGTAGCACTTCCACAGGGCGTTGTTGATGTCATCGGGCCAGTAGAAACCCCAGATGTTGGGGACCGAGGCTACCAGGCAAAAGATGGACGAGAAGATGATGATGGGGATGACGGAGATAAAGCCGTCGCGGATCGCCTTGAGGTACTTGTTGCGGGCGATCGCGTTGAAAAAGGGCTGGCCCTTTTCGATGGTGGCGATGAGTTGCTCCATGCAATGCTCCTAAGAGTCGGTGGGTTAGCAACGATGGTAGCTTTTGGCGTTCGGTTGCCAAAATGTTGACGTTGCCATTTTGCGACACAAAAAAAGACGCGAACCGGTGGTTCCTGTGCCTGCGAACCGTCGATTCCTTATGCGTAAACGTTTGAGCCGCCCGGTGGCTCTGTGTTTGCACAATGGCAACGTTAACATTTGGTCGACAAAAGCCGTTCGGGGAAGCAAAAATGTCGGTGAACGGTAGGTTTTGGGTGGTGAGCGTATGGTGGGGGAGGCGTTGGATATACTTGAAGGCGTTAAAAATGACTGCGCAAGGTGCCACCAATGGCATCGTTGACATAGAAAGATCGACCTATGGCCGCTGTTAAAAAATCGGTATCCGTCAAAGACGTAGCGCGCCTCGCGGGCGTCTCGGAGCAGACGGTCTCGCGCACCGTGCACGATTCGCCCAGCGTGCGCCCCGAGACCAAGGAACGCGTGCGTGCCGCCATGCGCGAGCTGGGGTATCGCCCCAATTTTGCCGGTCGATCGCTGCGCCGCGGCAAGTTTAAGACCGTCGGCGTCGCCATGTTCAACATTACCGGTACTGGCAACCTCGACCGTATGGAGGGCTTTGCCGCTGCGGCCGACAAACATGGCTATGCCATCACCCTCACTAAAGTAGACGGGCATCCGTATACCCTCGAGAGCGCATCGTCACGCATGAGCGCGCTGCCGGTAGACGGCATGGTCGTGATCATGAACCGCATGCCGGCGGACTTTGGCACCTTTGAACCGCTGCCCGGCATGCAGACGGTGCTCGTTACGATGTTGGAGCACCCGCTCTGTTCAACGGTCGATAACGACCAGTTCGATTGCTCGCGCCAGGTGGTCGAGTACTTGCTGGGGCGGGGGCACAAAACCGTGCACTTTATCTCGTGCCCCGAGCGCTCGCTTTCGGGCATGCGGCGCGAGGAAGGCTGGCGCGAGACATTGCGTGCGCATGGCATTGAGCCACCGCGACTTATCCGTGGCGATTGGACGGCGCAGAGCGGATATGCCGCAGGTCAAGCCCTGGCGGATGATCCGACCTGTACTGCCATCTATGCCTCCAACGACGCCATGGCCTACGGCTGCATTCGCGGACTCGAGTCGCGCGGAAAGCGCGTGCCCGAGGACGTGAGCGTGGCGGGTGTTGACGACAGCCTGGGCGATATTGTGCCCGATTGTCGCCTGACCACGGTGCGCTTTGATAACAGGCGCGTCGGCATGTGGGCGGTCGACAAGATTGCTGGCGCCGAGGGCGTTGCACCCGGTGTGGAGCACATGCTGTTTCCGGGCGTGCTCGTCGAGGGCGATACGGTGCGCGATGTACGCTAGGGCGCGGGTCTGTTTGGGTTGCCGCTAATTGTGTTCGATATTGTTCAAATTGGTTTAAAAACCGTTCACGGGCGAAAAGTGACCGTTCATAGCTTGAAATTACGTTTTGCGCTGTTCTTTTTTGTTTGAATGTTAATGTTTCTGCCATACAGAACGCAGCGCGTATGCCCGGACGCGATGCTCTCCATTGGTTCATATGTGAAAGGAACGCAATATGGCAACCAAAGAAGAAATCTCGATGGTTGGATTCGAGATTGTCGCATACGCAGGTGACGCCCAGACCGATCTGCTTGCAGCGCTCGATGCTGCTCGCGAGGGTGACTTTGAGAAGGCCGAACAGCTGCACAAGGATGCCAGCGATGCACTTATCGGCGCCCACGACACGCAGACCAAGCTGCTTTCGCAGGAGGCCGGCGGTGGCGAGATGGAGATGACCTTCATCATGGCCCATGCTCAGGACACTCTCATGACCACCATGATCCTGGAGAAGCAGGCCCGCTTTACCATCGATGCCTACAAGCGCATTGCCGAGCTCGAGGCCAAGCTCGCCTAACGAGCCCTCACAACCAAGTCCCTTTCCAAAAGCTCTGCCGCTACCCGCGGCAGGGCTTTTTCTGTCCTCCTCCAAGTTGCAGTGAAATAGGGACTGAATAGGGGCCGACGGGCGCAAAACAATCCCTATTCTAGTCATTGGGGACGTTCTTAAACGACTAGTCATTGGGGACAGTCTTGGTGCGCTCCGTTCGTCCTCCCGTTCGATTTTTGCTCGGTGGGTATACTTCCTTTCGCATTAAACGCCGGACTGAGGAGGTATCCAAATGCCGGATAACGGGTCAATACAAAAAAGAGACGCGCACGAGATGGCTCATGGGCGTCCTGTCCAGATAACCGAGCACACGACGGTAACCGAGCTGCAGCCCAGCCTGTCCGATGTCGTGTGCGCAAACAAAAAGCTGCAGATTGGCTTTATCGTTGCGCTTGTGGTCCTGGCGCTGCTGTCGGGCTTTGTGGCTCGTCCGCATTTCGCCGATACCAAAACTTGGGACTCCACCATCGAGGTCATCGACCAAAAGAAGGGTAACGTACTGGCGCTCACGACCTCGTGCGTGGCGCTGTCTGCGGGCATTACCGCGCTGCCGGGTGATACGGGAACGCCGGTTGCCGAGCAGCTCGCGCAGCTTTCAGGCAACCTTGGTATCGTGCTTGCCGTGCTCTACCTAGAGAAATACCTGCTAACCATTTTGTGGTCGGTCGGCCTGGGCATCTTAATCCCGTTTGCGTTGGTGCTCTTTGCGGTGTCGCTCGGCATTCACGGGCGCTGGAGCACGAGCACTGTCCTGCGCCGTGTGGCGACGCGCGTGCTGGTGGTTGCCGTGATCGGCATGGCGCTCGTGCCCGCGAGCGTATGGGTGTCACAGAAGGTCGATGAAACGTATCGCGTAAGTATTGAGCAAGCTGAGCAAAAGGCTGCGGACGCTGCGGACGCGGCCGACACCACAGACAAGTCAGCCGAGACCAGCTCAAAATCGAACAAGAAAAAATCCGAGACCACGGAGTCCAAAAACGTGCTCGAGCAGTTGACTGATGGGGCATCGAGCCTTGTTACGTCGGTGACCAGCGGCGCCAAGCAGATGACCGATGAGATCGTGCGGCAGGTGACCGATCTGATTGAAGGCGTCATCGTGATGATCGTGACTTCGTGCGTTATCCCGCTGCTGGTGCTCGTGGCGTTCCTGTGGCTGGGCCACGTGCTGCTGGGGATCGATATTTCCGGCCCGGCGAACTATTTGACGGGTCGTTTCTTGAGTGCTCCTTCCAAGCACGCCAAAAAGGGCGGGCAGTCCGAGTAGCTAAAACAGCTGTATATACCGGGGAATACTGCCGAAGGGCGGCCGAGACACGTTCTCGGTCGCCCTTTTGTTTGTTGAACACGTGGTCGCTACGTCCGCGCCCGGCTCAAACGGTCAGCAATCATCCGTGAACGGTATCTGTTCAAAAAAGAACAAAGATAAACAAATAGTTGTTGCAGTTAGTGTTCGAATGTGTTCAAATAAACATGAACAGTGAAGAACCGCACATTCAGATGCCCGGACCTGAACGCGATTCAACACTTCCAAACAGAAACTACGCACCTGCGTATCTCTCAAGGAGGATGTCATGAGGGTTGTAATCGCTTCCGATGCCGACGGTATGTCGATGAAGGAGTCCATCAAGGAGATGCTCATCGCCGACGGTCACGAGGTCGTCGACTATTCCGAGACCCCTGCCGCGGACTTTGTCGATTCCGCGACCGCCGTTGCCAAGGACCTGCTGGAGCACAAGGATTCCCAGGGCTTCGCATTCGATAAGTACGGAGTCGGCTCCTATATGGCCGCCGTCAAGATTAAGGGCATGGTCGTCGCCAATATTTCCGACGAGCGTTCCGCCTACATGACCCGCGAGCACAACGGCTCGCGCATGGTCACCATGGGCCCGGGCGTTGTGGGCACCGAGGTCGCCAAGAAGATCGCCCACGAGTTCCTGCGCGCCCAGTACGCCGGCGGCCGTCACCAGATCCGTGTCGACATGCTCAACAAGATGGCCTAACGAGAGCCACCGAGAACTCGAACTTCTACCTCAACTTGTGAATTCAGACGAAAGGACGTTCTGATGAAGAAGACCATCGCAATCGGTTGCGACCATATCGTTACGGACGAGAAGATCTATCTGGCCGACCGCCTGGAGCAGGCTGGCTACAAGGTGCTCGACTG
>DBEYTJ010000191.1:0-2428 GCA_048181065.1 Collinsella sp. | reverse complement strand
GCTACCTATGCTCCGTTCTTCCAGCCCTTCGAGTCCATCGAGGCCAAGGACGCCAGCACTGTAACGGTCAAGACCAAGGTCCCCAACTTCTCCCTGCTCAAGGATCGTCTGGCCATCATCCGCGTTACCCCGGCTACCCAGGCCGAGGAGGATCGCGCCAAGCAGCCGATCGGTTCCGGCCCCTGGATGTACGACTCCATCTCCGATACCGAGATCACCCTGGTTCCCAACCCCGAGTACAACGGTGAGTATGCTGCCGAGGATAAGAAGATCCAGTACAGCATCCTGACCGACCCCACCGCTCGCGTTACTGCTCAGCAGGAGGGTTCCACGCTCGTTATGGAGCTCGTCACCGCTGACGCCGTCGACCAGCTCGAGAGCGCCGGCTGCAAGATCGATAACGTCCAGGGTTTCGGCACCCGCTTCATCATGTTCAACGTCGCCAAGGAGCCTTGGAACAACGTCAAGGTCCGTCAGGCCGTCATGTACGCGCTCGACACCGAGAAGATGATCACCAACACCTTCGCCGGCCTTGCCACCGCTGCCAGCTGCTACCTGCCCAAGAGCTTCACCAACTATCATGAGGCTTCCACGGTGTACAAGACTGACGCCAAGAAGGCCAAGAAGCTCATCGAAGAGTCTGGCATCACCCCGGGCGCCATCACCCTGCGCACCACCGACAACGAGCAGATCAAGGGCATGGCCGCTCAGGTCAAGAACGACCTCGACGCTCTCGGCTTCGATGTGACCATCCAGACCGATACCTCGCCGGCCACCTACGCTGCCATCGACGGCGGCGAGGCCTACGATATCCTTCTCGCTCCTGGCGATCCGTCCTGCTTCGGCGCCGACCCCGACCTGCTGCTCAACTGGTGGTATGGCGACAACGTCTGGATGCAGACCCGTTGCCCGTGGAAGGATTCCGCTGAGTGGGCGAAGCTCCACGGTCTCATGGACGAGGCTCTTGCCGCCGAGGGCGACGAGCAGCAGAAGAAGTGGAACGAGTGCTTCGACATCATCGCCGACAACGCTGTTCTGTACCCCGTTGTCCACGTCAAGACCGTTTCCGCTTCCTGGGACGATCCGTCCACCGCGCCCAACGGCGAGGCCCTCGATGGCTTCAAGGGCATCGGCACGACGAGCATGTCCTTCAGGGGCGTCGCGACCGTCAAGGCCTAAGACTCGCTTGAGTCATATGTGGGGCGTCGGTCGTAAGGCAACGTCCTCATAGTTGAAACAAAGACCCGGGCGACCTCGATGTCGCTCGGGTCTTGTAATGAGTATCCATACTCATATACCAGTTGGTCCTACCGACAAAAGAAAGGGGAGAGAACGTGAACAACTTTCTACGTTTGATTGGAAGGCGTCTCGTGGCGCTGCCGATCATGGCATTGGGCGTCACCGTCCTGGTGTTCTTCCTTATGTCGTTCTCCAAGACCGACCCCGCCTATACGGCGTTGGGTGACGGTGCCTCGCCCGAGGCGGTTGCCGAGTACCATGAGAAGTATGGTCTGGACGACCCCTGGCCCGTGCGCTACGTGCGCTACATGGGCGATTTGATCCATGGCGACATGGGCACCTATGGTGCTGCTCGCAACTCCGTTGCCAAGCGCATCTCCACGGCCCTGCCCGTCACGATGCAGCTGACCTTCATCGGTCTTGCCATCGGCGCGGTCGTCTCGTTTTTGCTCGGCGTCATCGCGGCACTGTATCGCGATAAATGGCCGGACCAAGTGATCCGCGTCTTTTCCATCGCCGGCCTGGCAACCCCGTCGTTCTGGCTTGCCGTTCTGTTGATTCTACTGTTCTCTTCCTACCTTAAGGTGCTCCCGGCGTCCGGTGCTCTGCCTCACTTCACCACCAACCCGGCTGGCTATCTGGGACGTATGATCATGCCCGCCATCGCCCTGGCATTCCCGCTGACGGGTCAGATGACTCGTATCGTGCGTACGGCCATGGTCGAGGAGCTCGATAAGGACTATGTCCGCATGGCCCGTGGCGCCGGCGTTCCCGAGAAGGTCGTCGTCGGCATCAACGTTTTGCGCAACGCGCTGATTACCCCGGTCACCACCCTCGGTCTTAAGATCGGCTACCTTATGGGCGGCGCCGTCGTCATCGAGGTCATCTTCAACCTCCCCGGCATGGGTACTGCGATTCTGCAGGGCGTTCAGGGCAACGAGGCGAACCTGGTTCAGGGCGTCGTCATCGTCGTTGCTCTTGCCTTCATCATCATCAACATCGTGGTTGACATGCTCTACCTGCTCATCAACCCGCGCATCAGGACGGTGTAGATTATGGTAAAGATTCGAGAGAAGCAAACCGAGCAGCTCGAGAAGGCTGCCTCCAAGGGGCTCAAGCTCGGTGGCTGGAAGAAGATGACGCTGTCTTCTAAGATTGCCGCCGTCGTGCTGGTGCTGGTCGCCCTGAC
>DBEYTJ010000190.1:0-2538 GCA_048181065.1 Collinsella sp. | reverse complement strand
GTCCATGCCGATCTTCATGAGGGGATACGAAAAGCCCCATGCGACGGGAACGGAAAATGAGAGCGCGATTGCTTTTTTGCGATCCATGGGACTCCTTTTGTTACAGAACGGTTTCGCAAAAAGGATTCTGCTCCCAGATGTCGATGTAGTAAAGCGAATGTATCTTCAGTATGATTAAGAAATACTAATGTTGACAAAAAAGCCCTGGCAAAACGTTTTACGGCTGCATTGATGTGGAGGCGCGATGGCATCGCGGTATCAGATTGTGTGTATGGTGGTCGATCGCGGCAGTCTTAAGGGCGCGGCGGACGAGCTGGGCTATACGCAAAGTGCGGTGAGCCAGGCCGTCAGGGCGCTCGAGCGTGAGCTGGGTACCACGCTTATCGAGCGCGGTAAGCGGGGTGTGTCGCTTACGCGCGATGGCAAGCAGTATCTGCCGTATCTGCGACAGATCGTAACTGCCGAGGCTGAGCTTGAGGGCAAGCGCCAGGAGCTGCTGGGGCTTTCGTCGACCGATATTCGCATTGCGACGTTTACCAACGTGAGCCGAACCGTGTTGCCGCGCGTGATTCGCGACTTTGGAGCCCTGCACCCGGGCGTGCACTTTACCCTCAAGCAGGGCGATTACACGCGCAACGCCCAGTGGGTGCACGATGGCGTGGTCGATTTTTGCTTTACGGCACGCGGGTTTACCGCGGGGCTCGAGAAGCGCGTGGTCTATCACGACGAGTTGGTGGCATTGCTGCCGGCCGCGCATCCGCTGGCGGCAAAGGAAAAGGTGACGCTCGCCGACCTGGCTTCCGATCCGTTTGTGCTTCTGGATGAGGGCGAACAGAGTCTGGTGCTCGATGCATTCGCGGCGCATGGCCTGTCGCCGCACGTGACGAGCGAGGTCACCGACGACTACACCATCATGGCGATGGTGGAGGAGGGCCTAGGCGTGAGTATGCTCTACCGTCGTACTGTGGAGGGCATGCGTGCCGATATTCGCGTACGTCCCATCGTGCACGCCCCCTCGCGCGACGTAGTGGCGGCCTGGCGCAGCTGGGACACCATGCCTATCGCCACGAGGCGCTTTATCGACTATATGAGCTCACATATTGTCAATTAATGACTGGCGTGGCGTTGAGTGCGGTGTTTAGCGGGCTGTCGCTTTGGCTTGGGTGGCGCGATAGGTGCGTGCCGGGTGGCAAAGTAGTACCGCTACGACCATAAAGAACGCCGTGGTGCCCAGGCTGATGGGGTAGACCATCATGATGTTCGCAAAGGTGCGGAAGTGCGGGAACACGCAGAACACCCAATAGAAGCGGATGCCGCAGACGCAGATCATGGTGATGAGGGCAGGCGTGAGCGAGATACCAAAGCCGCGCAGGTAGCCGGACATGTTTTCGTAGAACATGCTAAAGGCGTACGCCGGGAAGATCGAACATACGCGGATATAGCCGATCGAGACGATGTTGGGATCGCTGTTAAAGAGCGACAAGATCTCGCGCCCCAGGCCGACAATAACGATGATTGTGGTGAGTGCAACGATACCGCCTTCGACCAGGCAGACCTTAAGCGTTTTGGTGCAGCGGTCGATCTGGCGGGCACCGTGGTTTTGTCCCACAAAGGTGGTGCACGCCTGGCTAAAGCTGTTGAGCAGGTTGTAACACACGTACTCCAGGCTCATGGCGGCGCTCGATGCCGCCATGACCTCGGTGCCCAGGCTGTTGATGGCAGACTGGATGATGATGTTGGCGACGGCAAAGACGGCGCTTTGGATTCCGGCGGGCAGGCCAATCTTGACGATGCGCTTGAGGGCGACGGGGTCGATAGCTAGGTCGCGTAGGGTGACGCGGACGACGGAGTCGGTCTTGAGTAGGCGGATAAAGAGCGTAGCGGCGCTGACGGTGTAGGCGATGGCGGTGGCGATGGCGACGCCCGCGACGCCCCAGTGGAGTACGGGGACAAAGATGAGGTCCAGGCCAATGTTGAGGACGGTGGACACGGCAAGCGCCTGCAGCGGCATGCGGGTGATGCCGACGGAGCGGAAGATCGCGGCCTCAAAGTTGTAAAGCAAGATCGAGGGCATGCTGAGCAAAAAGACACGTAGGTAGAGCGAAGCGAGCGGCATAGTCTCGGCGGGGACGTTGAGCGCGGCGAGCATGGGCTCGGCAAAGATTTCGCCCAGGGCAATGACGACAAAGCCCACGAGCGCCATTAAAATCGAGGTATGGACGGCGCGTTTGACCATGTTCTGATCGTTGCGGCCGATAGCGTTGGCGATGACCACGTTGGAGCCAAGCGACATGCCAATAAACAGGTTGAGCATAAGACTGGTAAGCGGAACATTGGAGCCGACCGCCGCCATGGCGAGGGTTCCCTGGTCGCCCGAGAAATTACCGATGATGACCGTGGCGATGAGGTTCGACAGCTGCTCCAAGATGCTCGTGGCGGCCACGGGGAAGGCGAACAGGGGAATATTGCGCCACAGCGAGCCGGTGGTCATGTCAATGTGCTTAGATACGGTGTCAGCCATACGCTCTCAATCTCTAA
>DBEYTJ010000189.1:0-6471 GCA_048181065.1 Collinsella sp. | reverse complement strand
CGCAGGCAGCACATCAGGCGGCCGCAAACGCCGCTGATCTTGGACGAGTTGAGCGGCAGGTCCTGCTCTTTTGCCATGCGGATCGAGACGGGCTCAAACTGTCCGCCAAAGCGCGTGCAGCAGAGCTCCTGTCCGCACTGGGCATAGCCGCCCACCAGGCGGGTCTCGTCGCGCACGCCGATCTGGCGCATGTCGACGCGGATGTGCAGCGTCGAGGACAGATCTTTGACGAGCTGGCGAAAATCGACGCGTTCCTCAGCCGCAAAGTAGAACACGGCCTTCTCGCCGCCAAACAGGTACTCGACGCCGACCGGCTTCATCTCGAGGTCGAGCTCCTTGACCAGGCGGCGGAAGTCGACCATGGCCTCGTCGCCCTGGATGGCCAGGTCGTCGGCAAGCTGGAGGTCGATGTCGCTCGCCACGCGCAGCACGGGCTTGAGCGGCTGACCGATCTCGTCTTGCGGCACCTCAAAGGGATCGGCCGTGACCAGGCCAATCTCGGTTCCGCGCTCGGTGGAGCAAATGGCATAATCGGCCTCGAGGATATCCAGATCCTGCGAATCGAACCACAGGTCGCGCGAGGCGTAGGTAAACTTAACGGGTACGACTAACGGCATTTCAGTGCCTTCCTGATATCGAACAGCATGACCTCGATGGCCAGCTGGGGAGTAACGTTTCTGGCGATGTTGCGCTCGGCGGTTGCGACCGCCTCGAGCGCCCGCGTGGCACCCGCAACATTCGTCGCGGCGGCAAGCCGCCCGATCGTGTCGCGCACGTCCTCGTTCACAACGTCTGCCGCCTCGTCCTGAAGCGTCAGCAGCACGTCGCGCATGAGCGTCCGCGCGCTCGCCAGCGCTTCCATAATACCCGAACGCTCGCGCGCGTTGAGTTCGCGCTTGTTGCGGTCCTCAAGCTGCTTCAATGCTCCACGCGACAGGTAGTCGGCGTTTTGCTCGAGCACCTTTTCCTGCGTGGACTTGACCTCGGCGAGCGGCGCCTTAACGGCGACGATGAGTGACTTGGCACGGCTGAGCACGTCGGCCTCGTCGGCGGCGATGAGCGAATCGATGGCGCGAACCATCTGACGGCGGGCGTCCTGGCGCTCGGCGCTCTTGAGGAACTCGATGCCACGCGTGGGGCTTCCCGCCACGGCGACGGCCATGCGGCAACGCGCGGGGTCCTGACCGGTGGCGCGGCTCACGGCCTGCGCGGCGACGGCGGGCGATACCAGCCGAAACGGCACGCACTGGCAGCGGCTCACGATGGTGGGCAACATCACGTCTGCCGAGGTGCCCAACAAGATAAACATAACGCCCTCGGGCGGCTCCTCGAGTGTCTTGAGCAGCGCGTTGGCGGTGTTGGCGCGCAGCTGCTCGGCACGGTCGATGATGTAGACCTTGGCCTTGGCGCGGATGGGTGCCAGCGGCACGTCGTCGAGCAGCTCGCGGGTCTGGGCAATGAGGTAGCCCGTGGCGCTCTCGGGCGTGTAATAGTGCACGTCGGGGTGCGTATGGCGAGCAACGCGCACACAACTGTCGCATGAGCCGCAGCCATCCTGCTCGCACAGGAAGGCTTGGGCGAGCGCCCACGCGGCGTCGAGCTTGCCCGCGCCGGGCGCGCCCAAAAACAGGTAGGCGTGCGATGCGCGACCGCTGGCGACGGCATTGGTCAAAAAGTCGCGCACGCGCTCTTGGGTGTCGAGCTTGGCCAGCAGACTTGCCTGAGCGGGGGCCATGCTACTCGGCCTCCTGGGCAAGCGCAGCGGTGACGGCGTCCTGGGAAATGTCGAGGCCGTAGGCGCGAACCCGCTCGACCGTCTGCGCGAAGACTTCCTCGATGGACGCGGTCGCGTCGATGAGCTTTACGCGGTTTGGTTCCTCGGCGGCAATGGCGCAAAATCCCTGGTAGACGCGCTCTTGGAAGGCCATGCCCTTAGCCTCCATGCGATCTGCCGCACCACGGGCTGCCATGCGCAGCGCCGCCTGCTCGGGCGTGATGTGGTAGACGAGTGTGAGCGCCGGGTGCGTACCCGCGACGGCCAGGTTGTTGGCATCGCGCACCATCTGACGATCGAGGCCGTCGGCAAACGCCTGATAGCAGGTCGTGGAATCGTAGAAGCGGTCGCACAGGACCACCTTGCCGGCCGCGAGGGCGGGCGCGATAACCTCATGCACTAGCTGGGCACGGGCGGCCTCATACAGCAGCAGCTCGCAAGTGTCGCCCATCGCCGTATTGGCGGGGTCGAGCAGCAGAGCACGGATCTTTTCGCTGATGGCGGTACCGCCCGGCTCGCGCAGGCTCACAACCTGGTAGCCAGCGAGCTCGAGCGCACGGGCAAGCAGGCGCGCCTGCGTAGATTTACCGGCGCCATCGACACCCTCGAGCGTAATGAAGCTATGTTGAGCGGGCACAAAAGCCATGGGCGCAGCCCCTTCCTACAAGGCGCGTAAATGCAGATATATCAACCAAGCCATGATACCCCAGTGCTCGGCGCGTCCCAAATCCAACCTAGCCATCGAGGCATCCCCGAAGTTGCGGTGAAATAGGGACTGATTGAAGCTCCGAGACCGCCAAACAGTCCCTATTTCACCGCAACTTATGATGGGGAATTTTGGACGCTGGGTATAATCGTCGTATTGCATTGAAATGTGGCGAAAGGAGTGGCAATGTCTCGGTATTGCGCCTCGTGCGGCAAGCTTCTTGCAGATAATGCCAAGTTCTGCACCTCGTGCGGTGCACCCGTTGAGCAAACAGTCGCGAGCGATAGCCAGCCCGCTTTTGAGCAGACCGGTTCCCTCGATACGCCGCAAGCCAAGGCGGACGACCCCCTCGCCTATCGACCCGACCCCGCCGCAAGCCCCGCGGCCGTCGAGACCACGCAGCGCATACCCGTCGCGAGCGGCTCGCCCCAACAGGAGCCGGCTCCCGCATACACGCCCGCTTCGCCACAGACCCCCGCTCCCAAAAAGAGCGGCACCGGGCCGCTTATCGCCGTTATTGTTGTGCTGGTGGCGATCATCATCGCCCTGGTCGTTTTCTTTGTGATCAAGCCTTTCGACAACGCCGCCACGCAGACGACTGCCGAGGTAGCTAAGCTGCACCATGACGTCGACGACGATGACCTAAAGCCTCTCGGCGATCCCAACAGCCTGTACGACGATGATGACGATGACGACGAGGATGGCGGCGAAGCAACGCTCTCCGAGCAGAACCTCTACCGCCGACTGAGCGAATACTACGACTTGCTCGAAGACCTCGACAACTACGTCCGTGGCTGCGCGCAGAACTTCAACGGCAGCTATCTGGAAGAGGATCGAACCGCCCGTCAAAATCTCGCCGACGTCGCCGAGCGCACGGAGGACACCATCGAGCAGTATTACGACATCGTCGAGGACCTAGACGTCCCGACGAGCTCCAAGAACTACAGCTCCTGGAAGGACATCATCGCCCTGTACGACGACCTGGATCACCGCATTGACGCAATCTGTGATGCCTGGGAGATCAGCCTGAAATACGCCAAGCCTGCGGACCACAAGAATGAGATCGTGGCGCCGCTGTCGCGCGACAACGTGGCAGGCACCAATGACAATAAGTATCGCCTAGACTTTGAGGAGCGCTATCCCGGCGCCAAACCCGTCGAAGTGAACTAGCGCTTTGTCGTTCCCGAGCCGGCAGTTAGGGACGTTCCTAAACTGCCGGACAAAAAACGAGCGAGGATCATGGGACCCTCGCTCGTTTTTGTTTTGGGCAATGTTTCGGCTGCGCCGCTACTTCTCGACGACGGTCTTCTTGACGGCCGTCTTTTTCGCAGCGGTCTTCTTGGCGGTCGACTTCTTGGCTGCCGTCGTCTTCTTCGCAGTCGAGGCCTTCTTCGCCGTGCTCGTCTTGGCCGCGGTCTTGCGGCCGCGGGCGGGCTTCTTCTCCTTGGTCGGGCAGTCCATGTTCACGCAGATACGCCACGGACCGCGCGCCGTGTTGACCACCACGATGGGGGCGCCGCACTCGGGACAGGTCTCGCCCGTCGCCTCGAGCTTGCCGCGCGCCGGCAGCGGATAGCTCACGCCGCAGTCATCGTAGTTGGTGCAGCGGATAAAGCGCTTGCCGCTCTTTTCGCTCTTGTGCGCGATCAGGTCGCCATGGCGTCCTGCCTCCGCGCACACCTTGCACTCGCCCACCTTAAGGTCGGGCTCGTAGTTGGTGGGGCACGTAGGGTTCACGCAAATCTCGAAGGCCTTCTGGCGGAACGGCTGGCACTTAATACGTGGCGCGCCGCACTCGGGGCACACGGCCGCCTCGCCCTCGAGCGGGCTTACCTTGACGCCACTCGGCACCGGATAGGTCACGTCGCAGTCGGGCCAGCCCATGCAGCCAATGAAGCTGCCGCGGGTCTTGGCGCTCGTCTTCATAACGAGGTCCTTGCCGCACTTGGGGCAGGCGCCCACGCGCGCATCAGCCGTGACGGCGTCGCTGATGGCGTCGCCCAGCTCCTGCGTGTGCTTGAGCAGCTCGTCGAGCACGCCGGCCAGCAGCGCGCGCGAGTGCGTCACGACATGCTCCTCGGTGTCCTCGCCGCGCTCCACGCGGGTCATGTCGCCGTCGAGTTCACTGGTCATATCAGGACTCGTGATGCGCGGGGCAAACTGTGACAGCGCGTCGATGATGGCGATGCCCAGCTGGCTCGGCTCCACGGGATCGTTTTTGAGGTAGCGCACGGCGTACAGGCGCTCGATGATGCTCGCGCGCGTGGACTTGGTGCCCAGGCCGCGCTTTTCCATCTCCTGCACGAGCTTGCCCTGGCTGTAGCGCGCGGGCGGCTCGGTCTGCTTGGCCTCGAGTTTCATGTCGAACACGTCGACCGTGTCACCCTGCTCCAGCGGCGGCATCTGCTCGTCGCGCTTGAGTCCGTACGGGTATGCCTCGCGGAAACCCGGGGTCACGAGCACATCGCCCGAAGCCACGAACGGCTCGCCGTTCACATCGAGCTCGAGCTTGGTATTCTCGATGGTCGCGGGACCCATAAGCGTCGCCAGGAAGCGGCGGGCGATGAGGTCGTAGAGCTTGCGCTGGCCGCCGTCGAGCGTGGACGGGTCGCCTTCGCCCGTAGGATAGATCGGCGGGTGGTCGGTGGTCTCGACCTTGCCACGCGTGGGCTTCATAGGGCCGGCAAGCACCTTTTTGCACACAGGCGCCAGCGCCGGGTTGATCTTTGCCAGATCGCTCACCACAGCACCCAAATCGAGCGTCGCGGGGTACACGGTGTTGTCGACACGCGGGTAGCTGATGAGGCCCGCCATATAGAGGGACTCAGCGATGCGCATGGTGCGCGCAGGCGAGATGCCCTCGGCCGCAGCGGCAGCCTGTAGCGAGGTCGTAGCGAACGGCGTGGGCGGCTGCTGCTTGCGCGAGCGTTTGGTCACCGCGGCAACGGTCGCCGTCTTGGCGCCGTCGACGTGACCATACGCCGTCTCGGCAGCATCCTTGTCGGTAAAGCGCGCCGTCTTGTGCGCGATCTTAAAGCGGTCGTCCTCGGCGGCGCCCTGCGCGGCGCCCATGCCGCGAATCTGCCAATAGTCCTCGGGCACAAACGCCATGCGCTCACGCTCGCGCTCAACCACCAGGGCGAGCGTCGGCGTCTGCACGCGGCCGGCGGAACGCACGTTTCCAAAGCCGCCGAACTTGGCGAGCGTCAGGTAGCGCGTGAGCACCGCACCCCAAATGAGGTCGATGTGCTGACGGCTCTCGCCGGCGTCGGCCAGATTCTGGTCGAGCGAGACAAGGTTATCGAAGGCCTGCGTGATCTCGGCCTTGGTAAACGAAGAGTACTGGGCGCGGGCGACCGGCAAGTCGGGCGCAACCTCGCGCACCTTGTTGAGGGCGTCCGAACCGATCAGCTCGCCCTCGCGGTCGAAGTCCGTGGCGATGATGACGCTGTCGGACTTTTTAGCGAGGTTCTTGAGCGAGCGAATGAGCTCCTTCTCGGCCGGTAGCTTAATGACGGGCGCCCAAGTGAGATAGGGCAGGCTCTCGAGCTTCCAGCCCTTGATGGAGATGCCATCGGCAAGAAACGGCTTGCGCTTGGTGTCGTAGGGCGGACGAGCCAGGCCATCGGGCATGTCGGCCGGCAGCATCTCGCCGTCCTCAGTAACCGAATACCAGCCCAGCTTTTTATCGAACAGCACGCTGTCGCAAAAATCGGGCGCAAGGATGTGACCGGCCAGGCCGATGGTCACGCACTCCTCGCCCTTCCACTCAAAACGGTAGATGGCGGTGTTGTACACCTTGTCCTTTTTGGGTTTACCCGTGGACAGACGCTCGGCGATCTGACGCGCAGCGTCGTTTTTCTCGGCGATGATGAGCTTCAAAAGAGGCTCCTATCTCGTGTCTCTGCGGCTACGCCCGCCCGTATGGCGGCCGATTTACGCCCTTGCTTGCTCGATCTGCCCGATGAGCCAATCGCACCAGGCATCCATG
>DBEYTJ010000188.1:0-3006 GCA_048181065.1 Collinsella sp. | reverse complement strand
GAATAGTCTGATAACAAAAAATTATTATTGAGAATGAGAATCATCTTTAATACGATATGCAACGAAGGCACAACCTCAACCCCGCACTGCGTCACAATAGAGCGTTAGATGCGAAAACAACTATTTCGAGGATTGGTGGTCAAATGACCCAGGAGACGGTTACGAACGGCACTGAAGCCCTGTTCACTCGCGAAGGCATGCCTCCCGTTAAGGAAATGATCCCGTGTGCCCTTCAGCACGTACTGGCATCGTTTGCCGGTATCATTACCCCGGCGGTCATCATGGCCGGCGTCTACGGCTTTAATAGCCAGCAGAGCACCGACATCATTCAGGTTGCGCTCATTCTTTCGGCAATCGACACGGCCCTTCAGGCCTTCGCTCCCTTCCGTCGCATTGGCGGCGGCCTGCCCATCGTCATGGGCGTTTCGTTCGCGTTCCTGCCGGCCCTTCAGGCCATGGGTGCCTCGGGCTTTAGCTTTGGCGCGCTGCTGGGCGGCGAGATTGTCGGCGGTGCCGTCGCGGTCCTCTTTGGTCTGGCCTACAGCAAGATCAAGTGGCTGTTCCCGCCCGTCGTGACCGGTACGGTCATCTTCTCCATTGGCGTCTCTCTCTATCCCACGGCCGTCAAGTACATGGCCGGCGGTATGGGTACGCCGCTGTGGGGCACCCCGCAGGCCTGGTGCGTTGCTCTTATCACCTTCGCCGTGGTCTTTGCGCTCGCCAACTTTGGCAAGGGCACGCTCAAGCTGGGATCTGTGTTCTTTGGCATGATCGTTGGCATGATCGTCTCCATCCCCTTTGGCATGATCGACTTCTCCAGCGTCGCCACCGCTCAGGTCTTCGCCCTTCCCAAGCTCATGCCCTACGCGCTCGAGTTTGATCCCGAGGTCTGCATTACCCTCGCCGTCGTGTTCCCCATGGTTGCCATTCAGGTTATCGGCGACGTCTCCGCTGCCTGCCTGGGCTCCATCGACCGTATGCCCACCGAGCGCGAGCTCTCCGGTGCTATCGTGTCCCAGGGCCTCACCTCTATGGTCGGCGGCCTGCTGGGCGGTCTTCCCACCAGCGCCCTTGGCCAGAACGTGGGCATCATCTGCTCCAACAAGGTCGTCAACAAGTGGGTCTTTGTGATCATCGCGGCCGTCTTTGCCATCGCCGGTCTGTTCCCGCAGCTCTCTGCCGTGCTCTCCGCCATCCCGCAGCCTGTCATCGGCGGCGCGACCGTCGGCGTCTTTGGCACCATCACCATGAACGGTGTGCGCATGTTCACCCGCGAGGGTCTCACGCAGCGCACCACCACCATCGTCGGCACCTCTGTTGTCTTTGGCCTGGGTATCTGGATGGCCAGCGGTTGCCTTGCCGGCGAGGGCATGCCCACCTGGGTGTCCACCGTCATCGGCTCCAACGCCGTGACCCCCACCGCCATCATGGCCATTGTCCTT
The DNA here is from genome assembly GCA_048181065.1 of Collinsella sp. Classification (GTDB taxonomy): domain Bacteria; phylum Actinomycetota; class Coriobacteriia; order Coriobacteriales; family Coriobacteriaceae; genus Collinsella. Next base: position 1,564 of record DBEYTJ010000188.1, on the reverse strand, counting down.
AACCTGATCCTTCCGCAGACGCCGGTCGTGGCTCAGCACATCGATGCCGCCAAGGATGCCGCTGTGGATCTGGTCCTGCCCGAGAGCAAGAAGTAACCAATTCGGTGCTATTCGCCGGCGGACGCATCGCCTCGTCCGCCGGCGCCATGCGGCGCCAAGCCGCACTTCAAAGGGCTTGTCCCTTTGGTGAAGCGTTGACGGGAGAGGGCCCGTTTCCGGTGTAGGCCGGCGCTTCGCACTTCCGCCATGTCAGAGGTGTCAAACCCCGCCCCTGATGTTGAAGGGAGCATTTATGCTTCTGGTCGCTAACGGTTCCGTCTTTACCCGCAACGCTCAGACTCCGTTTATTCCCAACGGTGCGGTCGCCATTGACGGAGATACGATCGTCGAAGTGGGCCCCGAGCGCGAGCTCAAGGCCAAGTACCCGGATGCCGAGTACGTCGACGCCCAGGGCAACCTCATCATGCCCGGACTTATCAACTGCCACACCCACATCTACTCGGGTCTGGCCCGCGGCCTTGCCATTAAGGGCTGCAACCCCACCAACTTCCTGGAGAATCTTGAGCAGCAGTGGTGGAAGATTGACGACAACCTGACGCTCGACGGCACCAAGGCCAGCGCCTATGCCACGATTCTGGATTCCATCCGCGACGGCGTCACCACGATCTTCGATCACCACGCGAGCTTCTGCGAGATTCCGGGCAGCCTCTTTACCATTAAGGACGCCGCTCAGGAGCTGGGCATGCGTTCGTGCCTGTGCTACGAGGTTTCCGACCGCCGTGGCCAGGAAAAGTGCGATCAGGCTATTGCCGAGAACGCCGAGTTTGCCCAGTGGGCCGCCAAGGAGCGTCGCGATAACGACAACCACATGATCGCCGCAATGTTTGGCGGTCACGCCACCTTTACGCTGTCGGATGAGACCATGGATAAGATGGCCGAGGCCAACAACGGTCTGACCGGCTTCCACATCCACGTGTGCGAGGGCATGAACGATGTGTGGGATTCCCGCCTCAACCGCGGCGGCATCAGCCCCGTCGAGCGCCTGCTGCAGCACAACCTGCTCGGCCCCGACACCATGCTGGGCCACTGCATCCACGTGACGCCCGCCGAGATGGATATCGTCAAGGAGTCCGGCACCTGGCTGGTTAACAACCCCGAATCCAATATGGGCAATGCCGTGGGCTGCGCCCCCGTGCTCGAATTCTTCCGCCGCGGCATCCCCGTGTGCATGGGCACCGACGCCTACACCCACGATATGCTCGAGAGCCTTAAGGTCTTCTTGATCATTCAGCGCCACAACGCCGCCATGCCCAACGTGGGCTGGTGTGAGGCCATGACCATGCTGTTCGAGAACAACGCCAAGATGGCCAGCAGGTACTTCGATCGCAAGCTCGGTGTGCTCGAGCCCGGCGCTGCCGCCGATGTCATCGTCATGGACTACAAGCCCTTTACGCCGCTGAGCGAGGAGAACATCGACGGCCACATGCTCTTTGGCATGATGGGCAAAAACTGCCGCACCACCATCATCAACGGCCGCGTCCTGTACAAGGATCGCGAGTTCGTT
>DBEYTJ010000187.1:0-2828 GCA_048181065.1 Collinsella sp. | reverse complement strand
CATGATCATGAGCACGTTGCCGGTCTGGGCAAACGCCACCAGGGCGCCCCACTTGGACACGAGCATGCCAAACGGCGCCACAAACATGCCCATGATGCCCAGCATCATCAGGCGCGTCAGGTGCGGCATGCGGCTGAACATGCCGTCCATGTCCTCAATATTGCGGCTGCCGATATGATGCTCGGCCGTGCCCACGCACAGGAACAGCAGCGACTTTGCCACCGTGTGGAACAGAATCAGGAAGATGGCGGCCCATACGGCCTCGGGCGCGCCGACACCCAGGCAGGCACTGATGAGGCCCAAGTTGGAAATGGTGGAGTACGCGAGCACGCGTTTGGCGTTGCTCTGCGAGATGGCCATGAGGGCAGCGAGCAAAAACGTGATGGCACCCACACTCGTGACCATAAAGCCAGTCACGGGATAGATGGCATAGAGCGGGCTCAGCTTGACCATCAGGAACACGCCGGCTTTGACCATGGTTGACGAGTGCAGCAGAGCGCTCGTGGGCGTGGGGGCAACCATAGCACCGAGCAGCCAGGTATGGAACGGCATCTGCGCGGCCTTGGTGAGTGCGGCGAGCGACAACAGGATGACCGGCATCACCAACAGTGCGGACTGCGCGGTACCGGCGCCGGAAAGCTCGATCATGCCCGAGATGGTCAGCGGCATGCCGTTAACGTGCAGGTACATAAGGCCCGCCAAAAACGCAATGCCGCCCAGCATGTTGAGGATGATCTGGGTAAAGGCGTTTTTGATGGCCTCAGGCGTGCGCGTATAGCCAATCATAAGGAACGAGCACACGGTGGTGATTTCCCAGCCGCAGAACAGCCACTCCAGGTTGTCGCTCGTCACGATGACGAACATGGCCGAGAGGAACAGGAACATAAGCGCCAGGAACTGCGGGCGTCGGTCGGGCGCGGTCTGCCCGCGCAGCGCAGCCTCGTGCTCGCCATGGGCCTGGAAGTCCTTCATATAACCCAAGGCATACACGCAGATCAGGCTGCCGACAATGCCGACGGCGAGCACCATGATCACACTCATGTAGTCTAGGTAGAGCGGCGTTGCGGTGACGGCCTCGGCCGCAGGCAACGTCATGGTCGCGAAGGCAATCGAGCCCGCCAGCTGCACCACGCCGAGCACACCGGTAAGCGCGTTCCTATATTTGAACGCGTTGTACAGGATGACGGCGCACAGAATTACGTCGATGACGGAGCTGGTGATCGAGAGCACATGCGAGGTGCCGGGGGCAACCTCAAAGCTCTGCGGACCCGTACCAAAAAACATGACGGCGACTACAACTGTCACCGCCATAATAATGCCGGAGCCTATGAGCCCCACCGCATCGCGGGCGCGATCACCGCGCGCGAGCAGCATGCCCAGCGCCAGTACCAGCGGAAACAGGGTAAGGAAATACAGTAGCGTCATACCATCACTCCCCCATGCAAAAACGCTGCAATTGTTTAACGTTATAGCTCAATTGAGGAGTAGCGGCGGCAGGTTTTCGGTCAACTGGGGAGTTTTAGGCGTACGGGGCAAGGAGTCTGTCCGCATTGGAGCAGAGGGGTGACACTCCACCTATCGCGGCGACAGGCGCGCGGGCCACTGCGCGCGGTTGATTGGCCACGCTGGAGGATATCCCGATAGGCTCGCGACGGTCCAAATAGTTGGCGCGGCAAGAAAAATGCGCCCCTGTGGGCGCACCCTCTTGCTACTCTGCCTGCTTAACGCGCGGCTTGCGACCGCGCGGCTTATCGATAAGCGCGTCGGCGCCGCCATCGCGATACTGACGACACCAAGCCTTGACCGAAGACTCGCTGGGAATCTTGTGCTTGATCATGGCCTCGCGAACCGTCAGGCCGTTTTCCAGACGGTCCTTAACCACGGCGAGCTTTACGTCGTACGAATAGGTGTGATGGCGAGCGCCCGCGTTGAGCACAGCGTCGGCACCGCCCACGGCATATGCACGGGCCCACTGACGAGCCGTGGCCTGGGGAATGCCGAGCTTTGCAGCGAGGGCGCGATGACCGACCCCCTCTTGGAGGATCTCGACGGCACGCTGCCTAACCTCGGGCGCATGCGTGCGAGTCCTAGTTGCTTCCGACATACCTGCCACTTCTTAGCCTTAACCGTTAATCTGCTTTCTTACGTGCACGCTAGATAGTAGCATTTTGCTGTTTGCTCAAAGCAGTTAATTAAAATAGACGCGGCGTTATCTGGGCATTTGACACCTATTTACGGCGTTTCTTTATCGATTATTTACGCTGGTAGCTAGCTCGCAGCTAATCGTCATTCGTTTGCCAACAAAATTGGCATCTCTTTATGTCCTTTGGTCTAGAGGGAATAATTATTAACCCCTCCCCCAATAATTTTGAGCGGCCTGCAGGGCAGTGACGCCTCACTTCTCATGATTACCGCGCATTGCCATCCACCCGAGCAAAACAAAAAGGACGGGACCTGCTGCGCTTGCAGACCCCGCCCCGGTTGACACCCGATGGGACGCAGTCGGGCGAGGCGGATCCGTGCTACCGCCCCGCCTGGCCGCGAAGTTAACTACAGCTCGTTGGCCGCGTGATATGCCGTGCGAATGGCGCTCGCGATGTCGGCGGTGCGCTCGCCCGAGCAGTCTCCCACGCAGGTCACGGGCACCGTCACGCCATCCAGGTCAAACGCGTTGGCCTTGGAGCCCACGGCCATCACCACGTAATCGCAGGCAATCTTTACCGGCTCCTCGGCGCCGTCCTCGGTAGTGCGAATGGCCTCCACGCCCTCGTCGGTAATGGCGGTCAGGCGGGTCTTCACGTGCTGCTCCACGTTGTGCTCTGCAAAGT
>DBEYTJ010000186.1:0-2263 GCA_048181065.1 Collinsella sp. | reverse complement strand
ATGCGACACATCTGGTGTGTCCATCCTCGCAGTATCCGGTTCTCAAGGTGCACGCTTTGCGGTCCATCCGGTTCGACCGGGCCGCGCGGCAAGGAGATATATTGCCAGACCGGAGGGCCCCCGCGGGCGGGAATCTGGGCGTACACATTTCCTACACATATAAGTACTCTCGGCTGGCTGGTTAAAAACAGGAGGGGACCTCGCTTCCGAGATCCCCTCTTTTGCCTATCTATAGCAATAGACTCTTAAATACCTTATGCCAGCAGCTTGCGACCGGACTCCTCGATCGCGCCAAGTGCTGCATCTGCCTCGGCGGCATCCGCGCCCTTAGCGAAGATGTACAGCTTGATCTTGGGCTCGGTGCCGGAAGGACGAACGATACCCTTATTGCCACCCTCAAGATCGAACTCAATAACATTAGCCTTCGGCAGGCCGTTCACGCAGGTGTTGTAATCAACGACGGCCTCAATCTTGGAACCGGCGAGCTCCGCGGGCGGGTTCTCGCGCAGACCGGCCATGATGCCGGCCATCTTTGCCGCACCCTCAGCACCCGGATAGCTCAGCGAAATCGTCTTATTGTGATAGTAGCCATACTTCTCGTACAGCTCGTGCATCGCGTCGGCAAGGTTCTTACCCTGCAGCTTGTAATACTGCGCCATCTGGCAAATCAGAAGCGAAGTGCTCACCGCGTCCTTATCGCGCACGTGGTCGCCGGCCAGATAGCCGTAGCTCTCCTCGAAACCGAAGATAAAGCGGTCGACCTCGCCAGCATCGGAAAGCGAGGTAATGATGTCGCCGATGTACTTGAAGCCCGTCAGGCAGCGACGGAGCTCAAAGCCATACTCCTCGGCCAGAGCGTCAACCATGGCGGAAGAAACGATAGTAGTAACGGCAACCTTCTTGGTGAGATCCTCGTCGCGGGCGGCACGGGTCTTGCAAATATAGTCGAGCAGCAGGACGCCCATCTCGTTACCGGTCAGCAGCAGGTAGTCATCACCATTCTTGACGGCAACGCCAACACGGTCGGCGTCGGGATCGGTTGCAAGCAGCAGATCAGGGTGAACCTGCTCGCAGAGATCGATGCCCTTCTGCATGGCCTGACGGATCTCGGGGTTAGGATACGGGCAGGTCGGGAAATCGCCGTTAGGCTCCTTCTGCTCGGGAACAACCGTGACATCGGTGATGCCAGCGCGCTCGAGCACCGTCGTGACGGGAATGAGGCCGGTGCCGTTGAGCGGAGTGTAGACGAGCTTAAGCGGTGCGCCGGCAATCTCCTCGGCAGAAAGGTTAGTCACGCCGCGGGCGAGAACGGCGTCATAATAACGCTCGAGGCACGAGTCATCGATCCATTTAACCAGACCCTGCTCAAGAGCCTCATCAAAGTCCATGGACTTCACGCCGGTAAACGTATCGGTCTCGGCGATAGCCCTAGAAATTGCATCGGCGGCCTCACTGGTGATCTGGCAGCCGTCGGGGCCATAGGCCTTATAGCCGTTATAAGGCGCTGGATTATGACTAGCGGTCATGCAAATGCCACCGGAGCACTTAAGGTCACGGACGGCCCAGGAAAGCGTCGGCACGGGAGAAATCTTAGGATACACGAGAGCAGTCACGCCGTTTGCCGCAAGAATGGCAGCCGTCGTCTTAACGAACAGTTCACCCTTATTGCGGCTATCGCGAGCGATGGCAACCGTCGGATGCTCGAAGGTCGCATTGAGATAGTCAGCAAAACCCTGCGTCGCGCGACCGACCGTATAGATATTCATACGGTTAGTGCCTGCACCGATAGTGCCACGTAGACCGGCGGTACCGAAGGCGAGATCTTGGAAGAAAGCGTCGGTGATGGCGTCTTCGTCACCCTGCTCCTTCATCGTGTTGAGCTCAGCGAGGAGCTCCTCGTCCTTGACATTGGCAATCCAAGTATCAAGCAGCTCATGAACATCTGCCATGTGAGTCCTTCCGTCACAATCAATAAAATAACCCGTGTAAAACAGGACAAGCGCATCAGCGCGCTTAAGCAAATATTAGTCCATTGAGAACAGAGAACCGGCCACAGAACGGTGAACGTTTATATTCACCGGTGGATGATTGAATTGATTTAATTGCTTAGTGAATGCCGCCTTTAACGCAAAAAAGGGGGAGGCCGCGAGGCCTCCCCCTTCTTCAAGTCGATTGACGGCTCGGTGCCGTCCACCGGTCAGCGGCGCCCTGGCCTCCCACGGGCTGACCCCGCAGTACTCTCGGCGCGATGGGGCTTAGCTTC
>DBEYTJ010000185.1:0-3818 GCA_048181065.1 Collinsella sp. | reverse complement strand
GCCCAGGGCTTCCCGTCGGCGTCCCGGTGCTCGGTGAGCTCGTTTTGCCACCTGATGACGTCGATCGGCCTCACGTCGCACATGCGCATGTCCCCGAAGAACGGCACGAGCTTGTCGTTGATGATGTACTCCTTGGTGATCCACGTGTGCTCGCGTATGCGCGGCTTCACCTCGGAGGCGTACACCTCGACGAACTCGGAGAACGTCATGTCCATGGCCCCGCCGTTAAGGCTCTTGAACTGGCTCTCCCACACTGCGGCCTCCACCTCGGAGGAGAAGCCGCGCTTCGTCTTGTGGCGCTTCGAGCCGCGGGCGTCGCGGTAGTAGCACTGCACGTAGAACGTGCCGTTGTTGTCATCCTTGTACACGGGCATGTCAGTCCACCTCCGGGAAGTACAGTGCGTCGAAGACGTCGCTTCGGACGCGCCCGCGGATAACCACGCGCCCGCGCGCCTCCTGCTCGGCGTTTATCCTCCTGATCACCTCGTAGGCGCTGCCTTTCTTGATCCTCAGCAGCTCCGCGACCTCGTCGGCGTCTAGCATGTGAGGCCTCGGCGTCTTCGCCACCTTCTCGTCCATGGCTCCTCCAATCAACAGCGTACGTATATGTACGGTTTACAGATTGAGAGTAAACGTACGCATCCGTACTGTCAATAGAATTGCGTACATTTGCGTACGCTGATAAGATGTGCGGGTACGTAATTCCAGGAGGAGGGCGCATGTCCGTAGGCGAGAACATAAGGCGGTACCGCAAGTTGCGCGGCATGACGCAGGCGCAGCTCGCCGAGGCGGTCGGTCTGACCGAGGGGGCCGTGCGCCATTACGAGAGCGGCATCCGCGCCGTCAAGCCCGAGCTGCTCGAGTCCATCTCCGCCGCGCTCGGCGTTTCCGTCAACGCCCTCAAGGATTACGGCGTCGAGACCGCGGGCGACCTCATGTCGCTGCTCGTGCGGCTCGAGGACTCCTTCGGCATCGTTCCCGCAGCCGACGGCTCGGGCCTCTCCCTGAACCCCAAGGCGCCGCACGCTCCCAAAGCCGCGATGGCGATCGAGCTGTGGGCCGAGAAGCGCGCGCAGCTCGAGAACGGCGAGATCGACGCCGACGAATACGAGGGCTGGAAAGCCTCGCTGTAGCGGCTCCCCGCATTTCGCAACCAGCGCAACCGAATCAGGACGCCAGGCTAGGCGGTGAGCTCCGCCCGCTCCTGCGTCTGCTGAGTTTTTACTCCCCATTGCATGTCAAGGCATTTTCGGCGCTCCTGGGGAGTAAATGACGCGGTGGCTTATATGACGGCACGCGACAGCACGCCGCGGCATTTCCCCTGATTACTCCCGTTTTCCTTGAGACGGTGAGATTCTTTACTCCCCATTAACGACCTGGGGAAACGCCGTGCGGAGACCGCCGAAAAGCCTATTGAGTTCGATTTGAGTTTCACGGGCCCCGAAACGGCCTCGTTTCGTCCTCGGGGACAAAAACCGCGCGTCTACTCATTTGGGATGAATCCTTACTCCCATTCCTCCGAATACCGCCCAGTGCTTTGCCGTCTTGAAATACGGGGAGTAAATGGCGAAATCGCAGGTGAAAGGGAGTAAATAGGCAAAGAAAAAGCCTCCGTTCCAACATGGGAGCGGAGGCTAGATTATCGTATTTACTCACCGCCGTCGCCGGTGGCTTTGCCATGACTGTCGTACGAAACGAAACTCAGCGGCACAGCGCGGCACTCAAAAATGCAGGTCAGAACCCTATCGGCCTACTCCCACTCAATCGTGGCAGGCGGCTTAGACGTTATGTCGTAGCACACGCGGTTGGCTCCAGGAACTTCAGCAACGATACGGCTGGAAATCTTAGCCAGCACATCGTAGGGGAGCTTTGCCCAGTCAGCGGTCATTGCATCGCTCGACTCAACAGCGCGCAGGATGATGGGGCGCTGATACGTGCGCTCGTCACCCATAACGCCAACGCTCTTGATGTCGGGCAGAACCGCGAAGTACTGCCAACAGCTATGCTCGCTGTTGCGTTCGCCCGTTTCCTGGAACAAACGCTCGTTGTATGCGTCCAGTTCTTCGCGAACAATGGCATCGGCATTCTTGAGAATCTCAAGCTTTTCGGGGCTTACTGCGCCAATGATGCGAATAGCCAAACCGGGGCCAGGGAAGGGCTGGCGGTGAACGATGTGTGCGGGCAAGCCAAGGGCGGTGCCCAGCGCGCGAACCTCGTCCTTGAAGAAGTGGTCAAGCGGTTCAATAAGGTCGAAGTGAACACCTTCAGGGAAGGGGATCAGGTTGTGGTGGCTTTTGATAGTGGAAGCCTTTCCGCCGGTTTTGCGAGCACCAGATTCAATGATGTCAGGATAGATGGTGCCCTGAGCCATAAACTGCACGGGCTTGCCGTCTTCTGCGATATCTTGTGCAACGGCGAAGAACTCTTCCCAGAACTGGGTACCGATAATCTTGCGCTTTGCTTCAGGGTCGGTAACGCCGTCAAGCAGCTTGGCATAGCGTTCTTCGGCATGAACATGAATGAAATCCACATCGAACTGCTTGGTAAATACCTCTTCAACCTCTTCAGGCTCGTTCTTGCGAAGCAGGCCATGGTTTACGAATACGCATACCAGCTGCTTGCCAATTGCCTTAGCGCACAGGGCTGCAACTACAGAAGAATCAACGCCGCCGGAAAGGCCTAAAATAACGCGCTTGTCGCCAACCTTTTCACGGATAGCGGCAACGGAGTCTTCGATGATGGAATCCATAGTCCAGTCGGCTTTCAGTCCTGCGATATTGAACAGGAAGTTGGAAAGCATCTTGTTGCCGAACTCGGAGTGCTTAACTTCAGGGTGGAACTGTGTGGTGTAGATGTTGCGCTCAGCGCATTCCATAGCCGCAACGGGGCAAATGTCAGTGGAAGCGGTAACGGTGAAACCTGCAGGAATCTCAGTCACGGCATCGCGGTGGCTCATCCAAACCGTTTGTTCGGCAGGGGTGTCTTCGAACAGCGCACCGCCAGCTACATGGAGGCCAGCTGCTCCGTACTCACCCTTTTCGGTGTGACCAACGGTGCCGCCTAGTTCAACGGCAATGGTCTGATGGCCGTAGCAGAAGCCGAGAATCGGTACCCCAAGTTCAAGTACATCGGGGTCGATCTTGGGCGCATCGTCTGCATAGACGCTGGCGGGGCCGCCGGAAAGAATAATGGCGCTTGGCTTCAAAGCTGCAATTTTTGCTGCATCTTCATCGCAGGGTACGATCTCGGAATAAACGCCCAAATCGCGAATGCGGCGGGCGATGAGCTGACCGTATTGGGCGCCAAAGTCCAGAACGATAACCTTCTGATCCGGAGAGGTTGCTGGCATGTGTTCCTCCTGCTTGACAGTATGAATTTTTAACTTTGAAATTTTACCAAAACAGAAAAGAGGAAATGTGACGTTTCCGAAAAACTAGCATCCATCTCTTCATTTAGCATTTGTGCCTGATCATCCTTTGCGGCGTTTAGCCAGGGAATAAGGGTAGTTTGGTTCCTGCGGTCCTTTGGTTTACATCCCATTTTCCGCATCAGAAAATGCTGTCATTGCTGCTTTACCCAAAGAGTGCTCACTCGCGCTCAATTTTGGCACAATTACGCAAATATAGTTTGTGTCTATCTGGTTAAACGCCTGGTAAACCTTATAATCCAGCCAATTGTTCGACTCTCGTGAAAGGGGTGTCAAATGAATGGCAACGACAAAGATGCGCTTCGGTCGTCTCCTTCAGCCGCCTTGGGAATAGGAGAAGCGTTTATTAATCGTAAGCGACTATTGGTTAGCTTGCTTTCTGATAGGGAAG
>DBEYTJ010000184.1:0-2941 GCA_048181065.1 Collinsella sp. | reverse complement strand
CACTCGCTGAAGGTCGATCTGTTCGATCAGGAGATCTTTGTCTTCACGCCCAAAGGCGAGGTCATGGCGCTTCGTGCCGGCTCCACGCCGCTCGACTTTGCCTATGCCGTTCACACCGAGGTGGGAAACCACTGCGTCGGCGCTAAGATCAACGGTGCGGTGGCTCCGCTCACGCACGAGATTAAGACGGGTGACCGTGTCGAGATCCTGACTAACAAGAGTTCCAAGCCGTCGCGTGATTGGCTCAAGATCGTCAAGACGCCTTCGGCCAAGTCCAAGATCCGTCGCTACTTTGCCGCCGCGACTAAGGACGACGACGCTGCCGCCGGCCGCGATATGCTGGCCAAGGACCTGCGCAAGCGCGGGTATGGCATCTCCACGCCGCGCTCCACGCGTGCGCTCAACGCCGTGGCGGAGCAGTTTAACTTCAAGCAGCTCGAGGACCTGTTTGCCGCCGTCGGCGCCGGCAAGGTTGCCCCGCGCGCTGTGGGCAATAAGGTCGAGCAAATCTTGGACCCCAAGCCCGAGGAACAGCTCACCAAGGCCGAGGCTATCGCCGAGGTCGTGAAGCAGCCTGCTCGCGGCTCCAACCGCAAGCCGCAAAAGCGCGGCAAGAGCGCCAGTAACGGCATTATCGTCAAGGGCGAGAGCAACAGCGGCCTGCTGGTCCGTCTGGCTCATTGCTGCAACCCCGTGACGGGCGACGATATCGTCGGCTTCATCACGCGCGGTCGTGGCGTTTCGGTGCATCGCGCCAACTGCCCCAACGTCAAGGGCCTCATGGAGCACCCCGAGCGCATGATTGACGTAGAGTGGGATGGTGCTGCCGACACCCTCTTCCAGGTCGAGATCGTGGTCGAGTGCCTGGACCGCATGGGCCTGCTCAAGGACGTCACCATTGCCATTGGCGATGCAGGCGGCAATATCCTTTCCGCCGCCACCTCGACTAACCGCGAGGGTATTGCAACCCTGCGCTTTATGGTCGAGATCTCGGACGCGAGTGGTCTGGATCCGCTGTTGGCCTCTATCAGTAGCGTTGACTCGGTCTACGACGCGCGCCGCCTGATGCCCGGCGAAGGCGGAGCTCAGCTCAAGCGTCGTGTGTAGGTGCGAGAGCCTCTCAGCATCATAGATATTGGTTACGTTCGAGGCATCGTTTGGTGCCTCGAACGTATTTTAGAAGGAGAGTATGCGCATGGGCGATATGACTTTGGACCTGACACCCCGAGGCGCGGCTTCGATTGAGGCGCTCGTCAACGGCCCGATTCAGACCAACAGCTACGCCGTGATTTCGAATGACGAGTGCTTAATCGTCGATCCGGCGTGGGAGGGCGAGCGTCTTGTGGAGCATATCCGCACCGCGCATCCCGAGGTGCGTGTACTCGGCTCTGTCTGCACGCACGGTCATGCCGACCATGTTGGCGGGGTTGCCGGGGTTCGGGCTGTCGTTGGCGACGGCGCACTATATGAGTTGTGCGCTAAGGACGTGACGGTACCTCGCGCAAATATCGAGGAGCAGCGCGCCATGTGGGGTATCGAGACGCCCGATCCGGGTGAGCCGACGCGTTTGCTTGCCGAGGGCGATACAATCGAGGTGGGCGACGTCTGCCTGCAGGTGATCGAGACGCCGGGGCATACGCCGGGCGGCATCGTCCTGTTCGCCGCGACCGAGCAGGGGAACATCGCCTTTGTGGGCGACACGCTTTTCCCGGGCAGCCACGGTCGTACCGATCTTTCCGGCGGTGACGAGGCGGCGATTATGCGCTCGCTCTCCAAACTTGCCAAGATGCTTCCGCCCGATACCGTTTGCTTGACGGGCCATGGCGATTCGACCACGATGGCGCGCGAACTTATGCAGAACCCGTTTATGCAGATGTAGGCTCGAAGCCGTCTTTCGAACCACGAAGACCGCTCAATCGTCAAGCTATTTTCCCCAGCGGGTCGATTCTGTGGGGCAAACGGTCAAAATTTGTCCAATCGGATGGTATTCGTGAACAAACGAACGTTTATGCTCGGGTATGTCGTGGTAAAATCTCAGGCGTTATCGGAGCAACCTTACAGGAGGTTTCTTTTATGCTCGTCAACGCAGCAGACATGCTCAAGAAGGCCGAGGCCGGCAAGTACGGTCTCGGTGCCTTCAACACCAACAACCTCGAGTGGACCCTGGCTATTCTCCAGGCCGCCGAGGAGGCCAAGTCTCCGCTGATCCTTCAGTGCACCGCTGGTGCCGCTAAGTGGATGGGCGGTTTCAAGGTCTGCGCCGACATGGTCAAGGCTGCCGTCGAGGCCACGGGCGTTACCGTTCCCGTCGCCCTTCACCTCGATCACGGTTCTTACGAGGACTGCTTCAAGTGCATCGAGGCCGGCTTCACGTCCATCATGTATGACGGCTCTCACGAGGAGACCTTCCAGCTTAACCTCGACCGCACCAAGGAGCTCGTTGAGCTTGCCCACTCCAAGGGCATGTCCATCGAGGCCGAGGTCGGCGGCATCGGCGGCACCGAGGACGGCGTGACCTCCAGCGGCGAGCTCGCTGATCCTGCTGAGTGCAAGCAGATTGCTGACCTGGGCGTCGACTTCCTCGCCTGCGGTATCGGCAACATCCACGGCGTGTACCCTGCCGACTGGGCTGGCCTTTCCTTCGAGCGCCTGGGCGAGATCAAGGCTCAGACCGGCGACCTGCCCCTCGTCCTGCACGGTGGCACCGGCATCCCCGAGGATCAGATCAAGAAGGCCATCTCCCTGGGTATCTCCAAGATCAACGTCAACACCGATCTGCAGCTCGTCTTCGCCAAGGGCGTTCGCGAGTACATCGAGGCTGGCAAGGATCAGCAGGGCAAGGGCTTTGACCCCCGCAAGCTCCTCAAGCCTGGTCGCGACAACATCGTTGCCCGCACCAAGGAGCTCATGGAGGAGTTTGGCTCCGTCAACAAGGCGTAAG
>DBEYTJ010000183.1:0-1403 GCA_048181065.1 Collinsella sp. | reverse complement strand
GATCTCGTGGATCATGCGCTTTTCCTCGTCGAGCAGGTCGTCCTGCTCCGAGACCATGTACTTGATCTCTTCCTCCGAGACGTTTTGGCGGTCGTCGGCGCTCTTGATGCGCAGGATGCGGGCCAGGCCATCGGAGCAGGCACCGGTCAGCCACACGAGCGGGCGGGCGATCTTTTGGAACACGGAAAGCGGCCCCACGACCTGCTTGGATACGCCCTCGGCGTTAGCGAGGCCGATGCGTTTGGGCACGAGCTCGCCGATCACGATGGACACAAAGGCGACGGCGACGGTGATGATGACCGGCGCCAGGCCGCGCGCGATGGCGGAAAGCGGCGCGATGCCAAAGCTCATGAGCCATGTGGCAAGCGGGTCGGACAGGCTCGTCGAGGCGACGGCGGACGAGGCGAAGCCCACGAGCGTGATGGCGACCTGGATGGTGGCCAACAGCTGATCGGAGTCGGCGGCGAGTTGGACAGCGCGCTCGGCGCGCTTATCGCCCTCCTCGGCATCGTGCTCCAACACGGCGCGCTTAGCCGTGGTGAGAGCCATCTCGGACATAGAGAAGTAGCCGTTGATGAGGGTCAAAACGAGGGTGGTAATAAGGGAGATGGTTATGTCCATCGGGAGTTTCTCGAACCTCCAAGATTCGGGACGTCAGGGTAAAACGTTGATGGCGGATACGGCAATTGCGCCGGCGCCCGCGCGAGCGGGGCCGTGGGCGCGGTCGCTAGATTACGAAGAGGATCACCGCCATGAACTGGAAGATGCTGCCAGCGAGCACCCACAAGTGGAAAACACTGTGCAGATAGCGCACGTTTTTGGCGATATAGAACGGCACGCCCACGGTATAGCACACGCCGCCGACGGCGAGCAGGGCAAGCGCGACGGGGTTCAGCAGCGCCACGAGCTCGGGCAGCTTAAAGACGACGAGCCAGCCCATCAGCAGGTAGACCAGGCCGCTTACCCAGTGCGGTTGACGCTCGCGCATAAAGCACTCGAGGGCGATGCCGATAATGGCGATGGCCCATACGGCAAAGAACAGCGCAGGGCCGCCGTCGTTTGCAAGCGTGATGAGGCAAAACGGCGTATAACTGCCGGCTATGAGCAAGTAGATGCAGCTGTGGTCGATGATGCGGAACACGCGCTTGGCGCCCGCGGGCTGAATCGCATGGTAGAGCGTGGAGGCTAGGTATTCGAGGATAATACTGACGCCATAGACAATTGCCGCGGCCATGTGGGCTGGGCCTCCGCCGCGCAGGGCGGCGAATACGATCAGGAGCACCAGGCCCGCGATACCCAGCAGGCAGCCGACACCATGGGTGACGGAGTTCATGATCTCCTCGCCCACCGTGTAGTGTGGAACGGCCGCGGTCTTGGGTCGCGGCTTAGAACTGTCGCTCGAA
>DBEYTJ010000182.1:0-17198 GCA_048181065.1 Collinsella sp. | reverse complement strand
AAAACAAAAAGCGCCCGCCCGCCGTTATGAGCGGACGGGCGCCCTTACAGGGGGACGCGATTAAGCGGTGAAGGGGTGAATCGTCACGCCCTTAACCACGCGGTTGACCGTGCCGGTGGGGCTCGGCGTATCGGGCGTGTTGCCCACGCGCACGGAGTTGAGCAAGCTGATAGCCTGGGCAAACATCACGAACGGCAGAGCAAGGTAGCCCTCGGGAAGCGCCTCGTAGCCCTTAAAGGTGAAGGACTCGCCCTCGTAGACGGTGGCACCTTCCTGCTGAACGGCGACGGTGTGCTGAGCAATATCATCGCCACCGATCTCATTGAGGATGTCGATGTCGTACTGACGGGTGTAGGCGTCGTTGTTGACGAACACGAAGACGAGCGTCTTATCGTCGACGAAGGACTTAGGTCCGTGACGATAGCCCATGGAGGTGTCGTAAGAAGTAGCGACCAGACCGTGAGCAAGCTCGAGGATCTTGAGCTGGCTCTCCTGGGCAAGGCCACCGAAGGAGCCAGAACCCAAGTAGGTCACGCGGTTGAAGTCGCCAGCGAGGTAATCGGCGACCTCGGACTCGCGAGCGATAACCTCCTCGCCCATCTTGGCGATGGTCTCGACCCACTCGGCCTTCTGCTCGTCGGAGGCAGTGTCGAAAATAAGGGTGGAGAGCAGGGTCATGCAGGAATAAGAACCGGTCATGGCGAAGCCCTTGTCGTTGGCGCGCGGAATGAGCAGCGTCAGCGCGTTGGGATCGTCGGCAGACTCGACGGCGAGCTTGCCCTCGGGAGCGCAGGTGATGTTGAGGAACTTGACGTTGTGGACGAGCTCCTTGGCAACGGCAACGGCGGCAAGGCTCTCGGGGCTGTTGCCAGAGCGGGCAAAGGAAACCACGAGGGTGGGATCCTCGGCGCGCAGGAAGTCACGCGGAGCGCTCACGATGTCGGTCGTGGCGATGGGCTTAAAGTCGTAGAGATCAGTGTTGCCAGCGTGACGCAGGTACGGGGCGCAGGTATCGCCAACGTAGTCGGACGTACCGGCACCGGTGAAGACAACGGACAGACGGCCCTCGCCCATAGCGCGAGCCTCGGCCAGAAAGGCCTCGATGGCCTCCTTGTTCTCGCGGTAGATGTTGAGCGTATCACGCCAAAGCTCGGGCTGCTGAGCAATCTCGGCCGTGGTGATCTGGGCGCCGAGCTCGGTGAGCTCCTCGACACTCTTCTCGAACATTTCTAATACCTCTCTCTAGAAGTAAACCTCTGACGTGCAATTATACACTTCGGTTGGTTATCTGGTAGTAACCAGTTGACTGCAAAGAATCAACACAACGAAACAGGCGCATCACTAATCGGTGCGCTGGTGATAAACCTTGTACTTAAACTGGTCGGCACGAGCAACCGAGAGCGTATACTCCACGACCTCGTTTGACTCGTTATACGTGGTTCTGATCAAATCGAGCACAGGCGAGCCCTCGACAATTCCCAAAAGGTGGGCATCGGTGGGACGGGCTATGCTCGCATAGAACTCCTCTTCGGCAACACGTATCTTTTGCTGAAAGTCTTGCTCAATCACATCGTAAAGCGGCTTACGCTCCAGCAGCGGTCGCTTTAGGGACAGAAATTGACGAACCGGTAGATAGCTGCGCTCGACCATCATGGGCATGTTGTCGGCAGAACGAAGGCGCTTGAGCTTAAAAATGCGATCAGCGATACGCAATCCCATATGCTCGGCCAGATTCTTATCGGCCTCCATCTCGCAAAACTCGAGAATCGTGGTCTCTGGATCGCGACCCATCGCCCGCATTTGCTCGGTAAAGCTGTAGGACTGCGTAAGATTGGTTGCCTTTGCCGAACGGTCGGTCACAAAGGTGCCGCGACCGTGCTGCCGAACCACCAGTCCCAAGCGTTCCAGCTCTTGCAGAGCTAGGCGTACCGTGGTGCGTGAGAGACCATAGCGCTCCGAAAGTTCGCGCTCGGAAGGAATCATGTCACCGGCATGATATTCATGGTCAATCTTTTCGGTCAGAATATCGACCAGCTGATCGTAAAGGGGCTGTTTGCGCGCTCCGATCGCCATCCTATCCTCCCTTTTGCTCGAATTCGGCTAACTACCTAGGGTGTTAAGCATTATCGGTCTGCAACACCCGACTCATCAAGAAAACAAAAGCCGCGCGCTCTTTCGAGCACGCGGCTTTTAACATACACATGGCTTAAGGGGTCGGGGTGTGAGCCGCGTAGGGACACACCCCTCAAGCTAGAGCCTTACCAGATGCTCGGCCAGAGACCAAGCGGGCCAGCGCCCAGGATGCCCAGGACGAAGAGCAGCAGAATGCCCTTGGTCGGAGTCCAGCTGTGCTTAGCGAACATGTAGTAAAGCAGCAGCGTAAGCATAAGCGGGACGAGCTTGGGGACGATGGTGTTGAGGGTGTCGGCAACAGAGAAGTTGACCGGATCCTCGGTGACGGTGCCATAGGTAACGGACTCCATGCCGTTGCCCAGATCGGTGACGCCGCACGTGACAGCGTTGCCGTCGGCATCGGAAGCGGTGAGAGCGTTGCCGTCCTCATCGGTCATGGCGATGGTACCGGCCTCAGCGGTCTCGGTATCGATGCCCTCCATACCGGTGAAGTTCTCGGCCTCCTTCTCGGAGACGATCACGGTAGTAGCGGAAAGGCCACGAGTGGTGCCGTTGGGGATCTGGAGGTTGATCTGGGTGCCACCCATGGTGACGACCAGGCAACCGACGACGAAGACGCCCATGATGGAAGCGGCACGCGTGAAGGCCTGCATGTTGGCGGTCAGAGCGTCAATAGCGCTGGTGCCAAGCTTGTAGGACCAGTTCATGAGCCAGAAGCGCAGAGCGAACTGGACGACGTTGAAGATCACCAGGAAGATGATCGGTGCAGCGGCGTTGCCGTTGATGGCCATGTTGGAGGTGATGCCGGCCGTGATAGGCACGAGCGTCAGCCAGAACAGGGCGTCACCGATACCACCGAGCGGGCCCATTGCGGCGACGCGGACGGCGCGGATCGTGGGGATGTCAACCTTGTTCTGCTCGAGCGAAAGCACGATGCCCATAACAAAGGTGACAAGGAACGGGTGGGTGTTGAAGAACTCCAGGTTGTGGCTCATGGAAGCCGCGAGGTCGTTCTTGTTGGTGTGGATCTTCTCCAGACCGGGGATGATGGAGTAAAGCCAGCCAGCGGCCTGCATGCGCTCGTAGTTGAACGATGCCTGCAGGAAGCAGGAGCGCCAAGCCATCTTGTTGAGGGTCTTCTGGTCGAGCTGCGGAGCAGGAGTGAGATCCTCGTAGTGCTCCGGGATCACATACTCATTAGATGCCATCTTCGAAGTCACCTCCGTCAGAAACAGCTGCACCCTTCAGCTCGGTCTGCTGCTGGAAGTCCCAGAAAGCGATGCCGAAGCCGATGAGAGCGAGGATGAGCAGAGCAGGGGTTGCCAGCGAATCGTTGGCAACGGTGATGAGCGCGAGGCCAAAGCCCATGAGGAAGAAGCCCCACATATCGCGGTTCATCATAACCTTGAGCAGGACGGCGAAGCCGACGAAGCGCATCATGCCGCCTGCAGCGGAGAGACCGGTCTGCAGCCAAGTCGGGATGGCAGAAGCGATGGTCTGACCGATGGTAGCGCCAGCGATGAAGAACAGGGTGACCACGACAGCGAAGATCAGGCCGAGCAGAGCCATGGCGAAGTAGTTCAGGCGCTCGATGCCCTTGGTGTCCGCGTTGTGAGCCATGTTATCGGCCGTGGACATAAGCGGGGACATAAGCGTGAAGACCAGGGTAACGCCAAGCTGGCCAAGCAGAGCGAACGGAATGGCGAGGCCGACTGCCGCGTTGGGCTCGAGGCCCGTGGCGATAGCGAGAATGGCTGCCATGATGCCGCCGATGACGGCGTTAGGCGGCTGAGCGCCTCCGATCGGCATGTTGCCGATCGTCATGAGCTGATAGGTACCACCCACGAGAAGACCGGTGTTAAGGTCGCCAAGGATAAGACCGATGACGGCGCCGGTGACGATGGGCTGATAGAGAGACTCGAGGAAGTCAAACTGGTCGATTGCCGCGATAAACGTGACGACGAAGACCAGAGCGATCTGGATGATCGAGTATTCCATCTTGCTCCTCCTTTCAAAATGTATGTACGCACTTTGGATTTCACGTACAGAACGTCAGGGTTTCACTCCTGACAACGTGGATCACGAGGATTACGAGAAGAGCTTGCTCGTGTCCTCAACAGGCGTGCTCGGAACGCGCCTGATCTCCAACTCCACCCCCAATTCCTGCAGCTCTTTAAACGCAGCGACATCCTCGTCGTTAACTGCGACGGAGGTGGCGACTTGGCGCTTTCCTTCCGACATGTGCATGTTGCCGATGTTTACCTTCTTTATAGGCACACCGCCCTTGACGAGCGTAAGCACGTCTTCCGGTGTTTCGGCCACGATGAAGATCTTCTGGCGCGGGCTCGCCTTGCCAATGACGTCGATGGTCTTCTGCAGAGAGAAGAAACGCGTAGCGACGCCGGCGGGAGCGGCCATCTTCATGAGGTTCTGGCGCATGGTGTTGGACGCCACGTCGTCGTTGGCGACGAGGATGAGGTTGGAGCCCAGGGTGGAGTTCCACTGGGTGGCAACCTGACCATGAACCAGTCGGTTATCGATGCGGGTAAGAAGAATGTTGGGTTCTGCCATGTTGATCAGCTTCCTTTCGTTATTTGCTGACGACAGTTACTTGATCTCCTGAATCGCGTAACGCGAAACATCTACGACGGCTCCGGATCGGACTTTGATCTGGACCTTCTCGCCTTCGATGCCTTTGACGGTTCCGTAGATACCGCCGGCGAAAAGAACCTCTTGACCCGGCTTGAGCTCGGTGTGCAGCTCCTTGAAGTACTTCTGCTTCTTCTTCATGTTGATTTGCGACCAGATGGTGTAAATCAAGCCCATGATGACAAGCAGGCCTAAAAGGGCGACCGAGGAGCTCAGGACGTTGGCTCCGAAATCGGCCATTAGATGCCGTCCTCGTCGCCGAAGATATCCTCTTCCTCGGAGCCGGCAACGGATGCGACCGTCTGGGCGGTGACGCCCGTCTGTCCAACGGTCACGGCCTGCTCGCCAAGCTCGGCGAGCGTGGCATTGCCTCGGAGGAACAGAAGCTCAATAACCATGGGAAGGTTGGTGCCAGTCAGAACCTCGACGTTGTCGACATCCTGGGCAATCATCATCGACTGGTTGAACGGGGTGCCGCCAAGCAGGTCGGTAAAGACGAGCACGCCATCGCACTCCTCGCGCATGGCGGTAATAGCGGCGCGGAGATCCTCACCGTAGGATGCGGCCTGGTCGCCCTCAAAAGGAACGACGGTAAAAGCAGGCTGGTCGCCGGCAACCATCGCGATAGCGCTTGCAAGGCCGGGTGCGAACTGTCCATGACCGGTAAGAATAAAGCCAACCATTCAAATTTCCCTTCCGAAGGTGTGTACAATCTGAGTCCGATGATTTTCGGAAGCCAGCGGGCGCTCGCCCTTAAAGCTTCTTGGAAAGCGTTCTTTGAAGACCAGTGGTTTCTAAACTGGTAGTAACCACGTGATGTGTTGTTGTCACTATATCACCCCAGAAGAGGTCGCTTTCCTTGATTCATACGGTAAAACGTTTTTGCACCGCTCACGGTGATAAATCGACCGTTTACCGGTCGTTAACACTTCTACCTGCGGTTTTGAAACCGTTTCGAAATGCTTTGGCAAAAGATCGGATCTTTTCCTGTGTCTAAACAACGCAGGGCGGCTAAAAATAGCGTGAAGAAAAATTGCAGGTCATTGTGAAGATATGTGAATTGGTCTTTTTGACTTAATACCAGTTAGAACCAGTTTTGAGATTATCGGTGAACGGTAGTTTTCGACCGTTCACCGGTTACTTGCAATCGTTTGCAGTTGTTTTCCCAGATGAATTAGGGAAGCGCGATGGAGCGCTTGCGCGATCACGGGAAGTTTTTGGCATTTGTCCTCATCCCCCGAACGCCAAACTCCGGCATCCAAAATGAGCCAATAGTTCACGCTAATCGTTTTCAATCATTACTTACTCAATATTCGTAATTATTTATCGTTTATCGTTAATTCTGATATGATACAAGTATCATCAAAGACATTGGTTGGAGGAGCTATGATCCGCTGGAACGTATCCAAAATCGAATGAAGCCATCGACCGTGAACAGGCAATAGCCGATCTGAGGAAGCTCACTCGCATCTGCAAATGGGCCACAATCTGCATTACCACCGCGCTCGCTCTGGGACTCCTCGCAGTCATTGCGATTGACCTTCTACTCATATTGCCTGGACTCTCCCAAGGGTCGTGTCTCCAATCCGTAGAACTTCAAGCCGGCGAAGAACCGTGCCTTGCTATCGTCGGTACCAATGCACAGGCCCCACTTATGCTCGTCGCACACGATGGTCACACTGCCATAGGAAGCCTCTTGATGACATGTCTCGCGCTTACCATCGCGCTAAGCGTGCGCAGGCTTTTCTTCAACATTGAAAAGAACTGCAGGCCCTTTGACCTTGAATGTAATCAGACACTTCGTCGAGTAGGACATTTATTCCTTATCGGCGGCGTTTCCGTGAGACTTCTTGGTGCCGTAATCACGGGAATGATACTCTCAGGATTTGGCGGCAGCTTTACGGATGCGTTCGTCGGCCAGTTATTCGAGCCCTCCATGCTCTTTGCAGGCCTGATTATTTGCCTGATTGCCAGCATCTTCCGCTACGGGTATATCCTGCAAAAACAAGATGACGAGTTGCTCTAGGGGGAATCCATGATTATTCTGCGGCTTGACCGTATGCTTGCCGAACGCAAGATCTCATCCAAAGAGCTTGCGGAACGCGTGGGCATCTCCCAGGTCAATATGTCGCGCATCAAGACGGGCAAGGTTTCTGCCGTGCGCTTTTCAACTCTTGATGCGATATGCCGGGCACTCGACTGCCAACCGGGCGATGTGCTGGAATATATGCCTGACGATGAAGCCGATAACCTTTTTGGACTTAAAGATTCATAGGCATAATTTAGCCACCAGCGCCTAAACGCAAATAGCCCGCTAGAACAACATCCGTTCTAGCGGGCTATTCAGATATTTCGGCTACGCGCTCGGTGGCTCAGACAAATCTTTACGCAAACAGGCCGTAGATGCTGATGTTGGCCTTGGCGTACAGGCCGTTAGCGTACTCGGTCCACTTGGAGCTGGCGCTCGAGGCCTGCGAAGAATACTGCTGGTAGGCGGTGTAATAGGCGGTCATGGCCTGCTTATAGGTCGCACTATCGGCCGTAAAGGCATCGTCGGCAAAGGCCTTGGCATAGGTGCTGTCGGCATCCTTCCAGGTGCCCTTCTCGCTATCCCACTCGTCGCCGGCAAGGTTGATGATGTAGTCGGCGTAGTCCTTGCTCGCGGTCTCCTCGTTGCCGTCAGCAGGCTCGGTCGGGGCGGTCGGCATGCTTGCGGAGCTATCGCCCACCTTCTTCTTGTAGAGCTTCTGCAGCGTCGCGGACTGGCGAACGATCTGCTTGGCCTGGTCCTTGGACACGCCATACTGCGTGGCCATGGTCTTGTAGTCGGAGGTGCCGATGGAATCCTCGGCGTACTGCTTCATTTCCTTGGAAGAGACGGTAATGCCCTCGTCCTCGGCAGCGTCCAGCAGAATCTGGTTGCGCACGTAGGACAGGATAACGTCGGCAGACGGAGCGGTGTAGTTGCCGTCGTCGTCCTTGACGGTGTCGAGGCTGTACTGGCTCTCGATGGCCTCACGCGCGGTGATGTCGCTCTTCTTGCCGTTGTAGCTATAGCTTGCCACGGTCGAATCGAGCTGGTCCTCGGTGAGGGTCGCTGAGCCGACGCCTTTGCCGCCAAAACCACCGTTGCCGATAAAGAAGCCGACCACAGCGGCAATCACGACGGCGACCACAAAGGCGGCAATCATCGTCTTCTTGTGCTTGCAAGCGTGGTCGTCCACGTCGGAGTCGTTGTCCTCGTCCTGTTCCTCGGGCATGAGGTTCTCGTCAGCTGCATCCGCGGCGATCTTTGCCTCCAGGCGAGCGTCCTCCTCCTCGGCGGACGTGCCGGCGGCAATATGTTCGGCAGACGTGCCGGCGACCAGGTCGATCTTTTCGTCCTCATCACCGTCGGGGCCTTCGCCGCGCTCGATGATCTGGATGCCGTCGATCTCGTCCTTCTCGTCCTTCTTTTGAATCAGACCCATATCAGTTACTCCTTGTTAGGAAACATAGTCTTCAATAGAATACGCCCGACAGAGTGCCGGGCGTATTGATTCTTAGGTTATACGCAAACACTTAAGTACTATTTAGGCGTTTGCAGCCTGCATGTCTTAGGCCAGGTGCGCGATAACGGCATCGGCAAAGGCCTGCGTGCCCACGGCGCCCTCGACGGAGCCGGTCTGGGCACGACATACGTCGCCGGTAACCTGCTTACCCTCGTCGAGCGTGGCGGACACGGCGGCGCGGATACGATTGGCCGCATCGTTCTCGCCCAGATGATCGAGCATCATAGCCGCAGACAGAATCTCGGCCGTGGGGTTGGCGATATCCTGGCCAGCGATATCGGGCGCGGAGCCATGCGTTGCCTCGAAGATGGCGCAGTCGGCACCGATGTTGGAGCCGGGGGCCATACCCAGGCCACCTACCAGGCCGGCGCACAGGTCGCTGACGATATCGCCGTACAGGTTGGGCAGCACCAGGACATCGAAGTCGTTGGGGTTCTGGACCAGGCCCATGCAGGTGGCGTCGACGATCTTGTCGTTGAACTCAATATCGGGATAGTTGGCGGCCACCTCGCGCGCAACGCGCAGGAACAGGCCATCGGTCGCCTTCATAATGTTGGCCTTGTGCACGGCCGTCACCTTTTTACGGCCGCAGCGGCGGGCGTACTCAAAGGCGTACTCCACAATGCGGTGGCTCTTGACGATAGAGATCGGCTTGATCGAGATCGCGGAATCGGTGGCAAAGGTCTTCTGACCCGAACGCTCGACGAGCTGCGAGAGCTCCTCGACCTCGGCAGCGCCCTCATCGAACTCGATCCCGGCGTAGAGGTCCTCGGTGTTCTCGCGCACGATGACCAGGTCGACGTCGCGGAAGCGCGAGCCGTCGCCCGGCTGCGACAGGCAGGGGCGCACACAGGCATACAGGTCGAAGTGCTTGCGCAGGGCGACGTTAACGCTGCGGAAACCCGTGCCGACCGGCGTGGTGATGGGACCCTTGATGGCAACCTTGGTCTCGGTGACCGCATCGAGCACGTGCTGGGGCAGCGGCGTGCCAAACTCGTCCATGACGCCGGCGCCGGCCTCCTGGACGTTCCAGTTGATCTGGACACCGGTGGCCTCGACCACGCGGCGCATGGCCTGCGTAATCTCGGGACCGATACCGTCACCGGGAATCAGGACTACATCGTGCGCCATAATCTGTTACTCCTCGTTTTCGGCGTCGTCAGATTTTTTAACGCTAGCACGCTTCTTCTTTTTGGAGAGATCAAGGTCAAAGCGTTTAACAAGCATTTCGCAAATCTCGCTCGAACGGGCTTTGAGATAGCTGCCCTTGCCGTTCTCGGCGTCGAACTTAAGGCGCAGCGCGAGCTTCTCGGCGACCTCGGCGTCAATCTCGCCCTGGCCAAACTCGTACAGGCAACCGAGCATGTCGCGATACTCGAGGTCGCCGTGGTAGCACTGGATGGCCTCGTCCAGGATGGGCCAAGCCTCGCGCGAACGCTCGACGCTCGTGGCGCCCCACACGCACAGCAGGCGGAAGGCAGCATAGCGCAGCGTGGAGGAGATCTCGTCGAACAGTGCGGTCTCGGCACCCTCAAAGGCATCGCCCAGCTGCTCGGGGCAGGTGGTGGCGAGCGCCGTCAGGGCATCGAGGGCCTCCCAGCGGGTCTGAGCCTCGGGGCGGTCGAGCGCCTCGATCAGCGCGGGCACGCAGGGCACGACGCGCTGCGGATCGCGCTCGGCAAGCAGGTGCAGCACGCGGGCGGCAAACTGGCGGATGCGGCGCGTGGGGCAGCCTAGTTCCTTGACCAGACGGTCGACGGCGTTCTCGTTCTCCTCTGCCAGCTGAAGCTGTGCCAGCTCCTCGTCGGTGAGCTGTTCGTCTTTATTTTCTGCCATAGTTACCTCTTTTTACTATTTCTTAGCGTGCTTGCCAGCACCCTTGCTGTCATCGGTGACCGAGATGAGCTGTCGGTCGGCAGCGCCATTACGACGCGCACGGCGGCGTTCCTCGGCATCGCCCGCGTCGGCGGCGGCGCGGTGTGCCTTGTTGACGTTAAAGACCTCGTCGTGCTTGCGCCACGGACCGACGGACTCGCCAAAGCTCATCTTAAGGCCGGCGATAAAGCCGCCGAGCCAGCCGATCGGCGCAAACTGCACCAGCGGGAACAGCGAGAACACCCAGGTCAGCAGGACGACTGCCGCAGCTCCCGCAAAGTTGGCAATCCAGTAATCGCGCTTGGTGATGACGCGCTTTTCGCACGCCCACTGGCCGCACAAAAAGCCGATGTAGATCGCAAAGAGAAAGAGCACCAGCGCAAGCACCACGAACGTCCAGCTCATGGGCGCTACTCCCCGTGATGGTGGCCGCAGCAGCACTCGTGGCCGTCGTCATGACCGTGACCGCCGCAGCACTCGTGGTCCTCGCCATGGTGGTGTCCACAACCGCACTCGTGGTCGTCGCCACGCTCGCCGCAACCGCAGCCTTCCTCGTGAGCACCGTGCTCCTCGGGACGATACTGCGACCAGTCCAGACCGGCGGCGATGGCATCGGCCTCCTCCTTATAGAGGACCGTGACGGCCTGGGTGCCCAGCTTGGCGCCACCGATGGCATCGAGCATGTCGTAAAGCGTAAAGGCCACGTCGGCGCCGGGCAGCGCAAGCTCACGGTCGTCGGCATAGGCGAGCGCCAAGCGCAGGTCCTTAATGAAGTGCTCGACCATAAAGCCGGGCTTGTAGTCGCCGTCGAGCGCCTTGGGCGCCAGGCTCTCCATGGCGCCGGACTTGCCGGTGCCACCCAGGATCATCTGACGGGTCTTCTCAAGATCAAGGCCGCTCAGCTCGGCAAACGCCAGCGCGTCTGCCATGCCGACCATGCAGGCGCCCAGCGACACCTGGTTGGCGAGCTTGGCAGCCTGGCCCTTGCCGGCGCCGTCGAAGCAGCAGATGGTTGCCGCAAAGGTGGAAAGGATGTCGCGGACCGGCGCGATGTCGTTCTCGGTGGCGCCCACGATAGCCGTGAGCGTGCCGGCGATGGCACCCGACTCGCCGCCGGTGACGGGGCAGTCAAACGCCATGCGACCGGAGACCTGGGCGGCCTCGGCAATATCGCGCGCCAGCTCGGGCGAGCTCGTGGTAAGGTCGATCAGGACCGCACCGGGCTTAGTGCACGCGAGCAGACCGTCACCCGCCAGGTAGAGCTCCTCGACCTCGGAGGGATAACCCACCATGGTAAAGACGACGTCGGCGTTCGCCGCGGCATCTGCCGGCGTATCGGCCCAAGCGGCACCGCGCTCGATAAGCGCGGCAGCCTTGGACTTGGTGCGGTTGTTGACCGTGACGGGATAGCCGGCATCCAGGATGTGACCGGCGATGGGGGCACCCATGATTCCGGTGCCGATAAATGCGACGGAGAGCTTGTTTGCCATGAAACCTTTCCTTTTGGGTTGGGTGTTGTTACCAGGTTAAATACTCGGTGCCAGCGTTTGGGCTGTGAGTCGAGGGCGATTACGGACGCAGCGCTTGCCTACTGACCGCGCACGCGGCGGGCGATACGGTCGGAAAGCGACGCCTTGTCGGCGCGGTTCTTACCCCAAAACGCGCAGCCCACCATGCCGGGGCCCACGTGCGAGCCGATGGTGGGACCCACGGAGCCGCGAATGATCGTGACGTCGGCGCAACCCTCCTCCTTGCGGATGGCGGCTTCGAGCCAGTCGCCGTCCTTCTCGGCATCGGCCGTCATGATGGCGATGGGCATGGTGCGGTCGGGCACGTAGTTCTCGCGGAACGATTTGAGGATGGACTTGAGCGCCTTCTTGCGGCCGCGGTTGACACCGATCAGCGACAGCGAGCCGGCAAGGTCGTAGGAGAGCTCGGGCTTGACATCGAGCTTTGCCGTGAGCTGAGCCGCCGCGGGCGGAATGCGGCCGCCGGCAGCCAGTGCGTCGAAGCTCTCGAGCGTAAAGTAGCCGTGGACGTAGGTCTTTGCCTCGTTTGCCCAATCGACCAGCTGCTTGGCGGTCAGTCCCGCCGAACGCTGGCGCACGGCCTCGAGCGCCAAGAGCGCGCCGGTCGCGCAGGGCAGAGCGTTGTCGACCACGTAGAGCTCAAAGTTGGGATACTCGGCGCGCACGGCATCTGCCGCCTGGCAGGCGGAGTTGTAGCTCGACGACAGCGCCGAGGTAAAGCACAGGTAGACCGTGGGCGTACCCTCTTTGGCGCACTCGGTAAAGAACTCGATATAGCGACCGAGCGACACAGCCGAGGTGGACACGCGGGCACCGGCGCGCATGCGGTCGTAGAACTCCTTGGGTGTGATGCTCGACCAGATGTCATCCGTGCGCTCCTCGCCATCGATAATGAAGGGGAAACCCAGGATATCGACATCGAGGTTCGCGGCGACCTCGGGGCTAAAGTCGCAGCAGGTATCGACGACGATGCGGCAACGGTCCGAATGACCGGCGGATGCGGCCTTGTCCATCAAAGCGACTCCTTACGTAAAAAGGCGGCCACCCGCATGGGATGGCCGCCAACCGTTAACTCATGCAAGTTAACGTATTTTACTCGTCAAGTGTTTCGATGCGGGGCTTGATGATGCCATATCCACCATTCTTACGGTGATACACCACATTGATGAGGCCAGTCGTCGCATTCTCGAACACGTAGAAGTCATGACCAAGCAGATCGGTCTGCACCAGCGCCTGCTCCTCAGTCATCGGGGTGACGTCGATAACTTTCTCGCGGACGAGCAGGTCGTCCTCTTCCTCGGGCAGCAGCAGGTCGGCCAGATCCTCGACGCGCTCGACCGGCGCGACATCCGCGGCGCTGGCACCGCCCTGGCGGTTGTCCACGACCTTGGTCTTGAACTTGCGCAGCTGACGAGTAACCTTATCGGCGGAGAGATCGATGGCGGCATACATATCTGCGCCGTGCTCGGCAACGCGAATCACAGAGCCGCGGGCACGAACCGTGACCTCGACGATTGCCGGGTTGGGGTTCGAGGGGTTCTTCTCATAACGAAGCACGACGTCGACTGTCATGGGCTCGATGTCGAAAACCTTGAGCGCCTCGCCGATCTTCTCATCCACATGCGCACGCAGAGCATCGGTTACCGTCGTCTTGCGTCCAGAAACCTTGATATCCATACGTGGCTCCAATCTGCCTCGGGGACTTACTGTACTGGCTATGTACCCATTGCCGTGCATTTAATCACGCGGATTCCTAAAGACCCGAATAACGATTGCTTGATACCGCATACCGAAGTCTCGCACTTTTCTGTGGCAAAGTGCGCTATAGGAGGGAGCCAACAGCTTTGTATTTGGTCCCGAAAATTGGCTTTGACCTGCTTGTTTTATTGGGATGAAAAAGCCGGGCTCCCCCATCGGGGAAGCCCGGCAGTGCGTGTTGAAACCGTGAAGAGGTGTCCTTTCCAACGTATAGGAGACACCACCCCTAGCAATAACTAGCTATTGAGTTTGTTAATGTCGTCGTCGGTGATGGCGCCTTCCTGGCTGGACGATTTGTCCTCGGAGGATGCGGTCTCATTGTTGGAATCGGAGGACTCGCTGCCGGAGGACGTGGTCTCACTGGACTCAGAGTCGCCCGGCTGCACGTTAGCGCCCGAAACCGTCTTAGTGGTGAGGTCGTAGGGCATCCTGCCATACCAGACGCAGTGAACTGCCTCGAGCGTGCCGTCGACCGTGATGTCGTCGAGGGCATCGCTCACGGCACGGCATAGTTCGTCATTGGACGAGAGGCCCGCAACACCAAGCGTCGAGGGCGCCTCAAGCGCACCGACATAGGAGACCTCGCTCATCAGGCGTGCAAGGTAGCCGCCAGCCGTGGAGTCGCAGATCACATAGTCGACCTCGCCGGACTCGAGCGCCTCAAAGCACTCGTTGATGTTGGAGTAGGTCTTTTGGTTGGCGGTAATGCTCTGCTTGGCAAGCGCCTCCTGCGAGGCCGAGGACATCTGGACACCCAGGGTAGACGTGTTAAGGGTATCGGTGGAAACGCTTAGCGACCCACCATCGCTGGTTTTACCGAACACAGAAGCGGCATCGTACAGGCAGGTGCCGAGCGAGCTAACGTCCCCGTCTGTGGAGTTGATCTCGCCGATAAAGATATCAGCCTTTTTGTCGCCGAGCGCGGAACCTGCCGAGGACGCATCGACAAAGGCGACCTTAAGGCCCATGCGGCTTGCGAGGGCGCGGGCGGCGTCGACCGCATATCCCGTGAGCTCGCCGTCGGCGCCCTGCATTGCCTGCGGCGCATCGGAAGTATCGAGGGCGACCGTCAGGGTTCCGGGAGTGACCAGGGCATCGTCCGACACCGCCGGCGTGACGGTCTCGTACTCGATCTGGTCGATCGTGGGAGTCGTGAACGTAGACAGCGGGTTGAACGCGCATCCGCTCAGGCCCAAAACGGCGATGACCGCTGCGGTCCCAGCACCTAACCGAGCCGCGTGCATCAAGCTGCCCCTCACCATGTCCACTACCCTGCCTTCTGTGTCGTATACGATCCGTGCGTTGCGCGGAATATCAGGTTGTTCCCACCAGCTGACCTGGTATTTGACCCCACACTTGCGCACCGGGGTGTTTGCTCGGGAGGCCGCAGCCACCTTCACGACTGGCCCGCTCGCCCGCGAGGCGGTATTGCCCCAAAGAAAGTAGAACGGACGGTGCGGCTTACATCTAGGACGCGCCATGATCGCGCCGCGCGCACGCGGTCGCTTACGTGGATCCCTTTGACCGCGTCTGTCTTGGACTAGGACGGGCATTTCGTCCGTCCGCAACCACAGCCTGGTAGGAACGAAGCGCATTATAGCTAAGTTCAAGCTAAAGTTTAAGGTTAGGGGCGTCATTCGCATCTCGAGTACAGATTTTGCGGGTCGGAGCGGACCATTCGTGCCCCTATGAAGCCCGGAGCTCCCCTACGGGGAGCTCCGGGGCACCCGTCTCAGGGTGCCCCGGTCAAAATATGGCAAATATGAGTACTGTCACCAATTTAGTAACAGGCAATTTTGGCCTCTCGGACAGATTGTGAGCTCAGTGTCGCCAACCTGATGCTTAGTTATTCTACATTTGTTTATTATCTTCTTATTTTACGCCACCTCCGAGTCCTAAATTCCTTGATTTTGCTGTTACTGATTTAGTGACAGTACTCATATTTGCCATATTTTGGCCAGGGCATATGATTAACCCTCTATTTTCGACGCGAATTAGACCGGCTTAAGCCCAAAACACATCCGCAGCGTGTTAAGCAATGCCTCTTGCTTCTTCCTGCGGGCATCGACACGATTCCGGTACCGTTTTCGCATACGCTGGTGGATGCGCCATGCGAGCGCCTCCATCGCTTCCATGTCACAGAGCATTTCGTTGTTGACCGTCGCAACCTCGATTCCCATAGTAATCAAGCCCATGTTGCGCTTTTCATCATGGATACGCCCCCTCCGAGAGGAATGGCCCAGCTCACCGTTGTATTCCAGGTCAAACCGGGCTGTTTCCTGATACGCATCGCAAACTGCATGCGGCATCCCCGAGATTGCCTGCGCGCGGTCATCGAACTCGATCTTGTAGTCGGTCTTAAAGGGACCGCAGGCAAATCCGCCATAGGAAAACGGAAGCGAAAACAGAGCGAGCATGATGCACTCCATGGGCGACAGCAGGTTTTCTGACAGGTAGGGACACAGGCGCAGCAACCGTTTGGCCGTGCTTCCTTTGCACGCCGCAAGGTAATCCACTAGGCGATCGGGTGTCAGCACGGGCTCGACCTCAAAGTAACCGACATCTGGCGGCTGGTCTTTGTCCTTTGCCAATTTGTTCACGACAGGCGAGGTGTAAGGAGGCAGATACTTCCCGCGATCACTCAGCGAAATCTTAGAGCACAGCTCCTGGGCCAGGGCAAATGCCTGGATGCAGCCGACCTCGCGGGCGACGACAACACAAAGGGCCTCGGGAGATAGACTGTACACCCCCGGTTCCACCTCTAGAATCGAGCCGGCGGGCAACCCGGAGCATACGGACCAGCTCACGCCAAGAATGCGGCGGCGCTGCGCTGCAGACCCTACCAGCAAGCACAAATCCTCTTGCACCTCGCCGCTTGCGGCCCCAATCCGCACCAAGTCGGGAAGATAGATGTCCTCGGTCGAGGGCGACGACGTGCGCAGCACACGGCGCTCTTCATCGGGATCGAGGTCCTTCCAGCTTATGTAGCCCATCTGCCGACGCTCGGAGCGCATCATGCGTAGCGCCGAGGCGCCTGTTAGGATTACGGAAGCCGCTAGCTGTTCGCTTGTCGGCTCGTTGCGCCGCTCAATCTTCACTGCCACAAAACCACCCCTACCACACGCGTGCGATAGCAAGGCCATCGACTGCCGCAGCGCCGGCGCGCTTGAGTTCCGCCGAAGCCGCTGCCATCGTCGCACCCGTGGTGATAACGTCGTCGATAAGCAGCAAGCGGCGGCCGTGCACGTCCTCAACCGTCTCGTACATGCCTTGGGCACGCTCGCGGCGCTCCTCACGACCGAGTTCGCGCTGGTCGCCATGCCCGTACTTGACGAGAGCATCGAGCAAGGGAACACCCGACAGCTCGCAAAATGGGCGCGCAATGGCCTCCATATGATCAAAACCACGCCGCCGAAACGCTGCCGCCGTCGCAGGCACAAACACCACCGCATCCGCACCGGACAGCACACCTCCGTAGCGATCGGGCGCTACGACCTGGGCATGCAGGGCGGTGTCGTAGACCAGCTCCGCCAGATACGGAGCCAGACGTCGCTCGCCCGCATCCTTGTACGCTTTAATGATGCGCGGCAGCGGATGCGCATAGACGGCGCACGCCAGGCAGCGGTCGAGCGCCTCCGCCATTGCCGAGGACGTGCCCTCGACCGAACACTCAGTGCACAGCAAATCCCCAAACGGGGCGCCG
>DBEYTJ010000181.1:0-4457 GCA_048181065.1 Collinsella sp. | reverse complement strand
GTGCTGTAGAATCCTTACAACACATCACACTATTACGTATCTAGAGGAGCACGATATGCGCGTCGACGAGGTTTTTAAGCAGGCAGCATCCCAGGGCACCGCACCCGTTTCGTTTGAGATGTTCCCGCCCAAGGGCGAGCTTACCCTCGACACGGCTCGCGAGGTGGCAGGCAATCTGTGCAAGCTTTCGCCGAGCTTTGTCTCGGTCACCTGCTCGGCCGGCGGCTCGGGCAACGGTGCCACCACCGCCCCCATCGCGCATATGATTACGAGCGAATTCGATACGCCCTCGGTGGCGCACCTCACCTGCGTGGGCCGCACCCACGCCGATATCGCCGCCAAGATCGACGAGTATCGCACCGCCGGCGTTGAAAACATCCTGGCCCTGCGCGGTGATCTTCCCGCTGGCGCGACCGAGGACGACAAGCCCGCCTCGGACTACGCCTACGCCCGCGACCTCATCCCCGAGCTCGTCGACGCCGGCTTTTGCGTGGGCGCCGCAGCCTACCCCGAGGGCCACATTGCCTGTGAGGATCTCAACGCCTCGGTCGAATACCTCAAGCAAAAACAGGACGCCGGCGCGAGCTTCTTTGTGACGCAGCTCTTTTTTGACAACGAGTGCTTCTACCGTTTTCGCGAGCTTGCCGACAAGGCCGGTATCACCGTGCCCATTACCGCGGGCATCATGCCGTTTATGGGCAAGTCGCAGATTAGCCGCATGGTCTTTATGTGCGGTGCGTCGCTGCCCTCCCCCGTCATCAAGATTCTCGCCAAATACGAGAACGACCCCGAGAGTCTGCAGGCAGCCGGTGTAGATTATGCCGCCCGTCAGCTTTGCGACCTCAAAGAGCACGGTGCCGACGGTCTGCACCTGTACACTATGAACCGTCCTGCAATCGCCGCGACCATTATGGAGCGCCTGGGGTAATGGAAAAACTGCACGTCGATACAACCGTTGTTGAAGTGCCGGCCGACCTTGCGTCGCCGGCGCTTTATCGTATCGACGCTGCTCACCACCCTCGTGTCGACCGTGCCGAGATGCTGCGGTATCTGGGCTACGGCGGTCAGCAGATTGAGCCCGAGCTGTCGCAGCGTATTGAGCTTGTCATTGAGCGTCTGGAGCTGGATATTGAACCCCGTGGCGTGCGCCGCGTATTTGCCGTCGATGCCACGGGAGTCGATGAACAGGGCGATCCTTGCATTCGCTTGGTCGGCACCAACGTTGAGCTGCGCGGTCGCGATATCTATCGCCACCTCAAAGACGCCCGCTTTGCCGCACTCATGGCATGCACCCTCGGCATGGACGCCGAGCGTCGTCTGCGCACCACGGGAGCCCAGCAGCCCCTGGAGGGAGCCGTGCTCGACGCCGCGTGCTCTGCCTATGTAGAAGCCGCCGTTGAGCAGATGGACCAGCAGGCCAAGGCTGCGGCCGCCGCACACGGGCTCGCCGGCAACTGGCGCTTTAGCCCCGGCTACGGCGACTGCCCGCTCTCGGCCCAGCGCTCGATCGTCGATGCGCTCAACGCCACGCGCCTCATCGGCCTTACCGTCACGCCCACCTGCCTGCTCATGCCCACCAAGAGCGTGACCGCAGTGATTGGCCTGTTCGACGGCGAGGTCCACGACGCCCAGAGCCGCCCCACCTGCAATATCTGCCGCATGCGCGAGCACTGCCGCTTCCGCGCCGCCCACACCACCTGCTATTCCAGCCACTAGGAGCCCCCGATGTTCACCCCGCTTATTACTCATAATTCGGATGGTGCCGCGCTGGCGGCGCCCGTCAATGCCACACGCTGCAACGGCGCTGTGTACAAGCCACGCACGATCGACGACCTGCGCATTAAGGACGATCGCCTGCGCGCCGCCATCGAGGGCACGGGGCACCTGCTGTTTGACGGCGGCATGGGCACCATGCTGCAGGCTGCCGGCATGAAGGCCGGCGCCCTGCCCGAGCTGCTCAACTTTGAGGAGCCCGAGGTTATCACCGATATCCAGCGTCAGTATGTCGAGGCCGGCTGCGACGTGATCACCGCCAACACCTTTGGCGCCAACGCCCACAAGCTCGACGGCGCCGCCACCGTGGCAGATGTCTTTGCCGCCGCTGTCGCCTGCGCCCGCGAGGCCGGCGCCCGCTACGTCGCCGGCGATATCGGCCCCATCGGCGCGCTGCTTCGCCCCTTGGGCACCCTGAGCTTCGACGAGGCCTATGACCTCTTTGCCGAGGAGGTGCGCGCCGGCGTCGACGCGGGCGTGGACCTCTTTATTATCGAGACCATGACCGACCTTGCCGAGATCAAGGCGGCCGTCCTCGCCTGCCGCGAGAACTCCGACCTGCCCGTCTTTGCCACCATGACCTTTGAGGAAGACGGTCGCACCTTCTTGGGAACGAGCCCCGAGGTCGCCGCCATCACGCTCGACGCCATCGGCGCCGACGTTTTGGGTATCAACTGCAGCCAGGGCCCGGCCGAGCTCCGAGGGCTCGCCGCACGTATGCTCACCGTTACCGACAAGCCCGTTATGGTGCAGGCTAACGCGGGACTGCCCCGCGTGGACGACGACGGCAATACCGTCTTTGATATCCAGGCCCCCGAATACGCCGAGGCCGTCGCCGGCATGATCGAGGACGGCGTGAGCGTCGTGGGCGGCTGCTGCGGAACCACGCCGGCGCATATGGCGGCCTTGCGCACGCTTATCGACAACCACACGCCCAGCCCGCGCCGCCGCAAGCCCAGCATGTCGGTCACGAGCGCCCAGACGGTCGTGGACCTTCCCTGTGACGGCCACAAAATCGCCGTCATCGGCGAGCGCATCAATCCCACCGGCAAAAAGCGCCTGCAACAGGCCCTGCGCGACGGCGACCTGGACTACGTCGTGAGCCAGGGCATCAGCCAGCAGGAACAGGGCGCCGACATCCTGGACGTCAACGTGGGCCTGCCCGAGATCGACGAGGTCAAGATCATCCAGCAGGCGACCGAGCAGCTCCAGGGCTCCACGCTGCTGCCGCTGCAGATCGACTCCACCGACCCCGCAGCCGTCGAGGCAGCCGTGCGCCGCTACGCCGGCAAGCCCATCATCAACTCGGTCAATGGCAAACAGCAAATCATGGATGAGATCTTTCCGCTGGTCGCCCATTACGGCACCAACGTCGTCGGCCTCACGCTCGATGAAGGCGGCATCCCCGATACCGCCGAAGCTCGCTTCGCCATCGCCGAGCGCATCGTGGCCGAGGCCGCCCGCTACGGTATCGGCCCGGACCGCATCCTCATCGACTGTCTGGTCATGACCGCCTCGACCAATCAACGCCAGGCCGAACAGATCCTGCGCGCCATGTCCCTGTGCAAGGAGCGTCTGGGCGTCAAATGCGCGCTCGGCGTGTCGAACATCAGCTTTGGTCTGCCTGCTCGCCCGCTGCTGGGCTCGGTCTTTTTGGCTGCCGCTTTTGGCGCGGGCCTGGACGCCCCCATCATGAACCCGGGCTCCAAGCGCTTTATGGATACCGTCTACAGCTATCGCGTGCTGAGCGTTGAGGACGAGGGCTCGACCGGATACATCGAGCGCTACGCCGGCTGGACCGATCCGTACAAGATCGCCGCGAATCCGGCGGCGGCTCAGGCGGTATCGACCGACGCCGCGCCCGCTGCTGGCACCACCGGCACCGACGGCAACGACGACCCGATTCGTCGCATGGTCGTCTCGGGCCGCAAGGGCGAAATCGCGGCCGAGACCGAGCGTCTGCTGGCAGACCATGACGCCATGGACCTCATCAACAATCACTTTATCCCCGCCCTCGACGAGGTTGGCGTCCTCTTTGACCAGGGCAAGTTCTTCTTGCCGCAGCTTATGGCCTCGGCCGAGGCCGCGCGTGTGGGCTTTGACACCATCAAGCGCCTGATGCCCGCCGGCGAGATTGCCGACAAGGGCAAGATCTGCGTGGCCACCGTTAAAGGCGATATCCACGACATCGGTAAGAACATCGTCAAGATGCTGCTCGATAACTACGGCTACACCGTCTTTGACCTAGGCCGCGACGTCGACCCGCAAGAGGTACTCAAGACCGTGCAGGAGCGTGACATTAAGCTCGTCGGCCTCTCGGCGCTTATGACCACCACCGTCGTCGCCATGGAGGAGACCATCAAGCTGCTTCATGCCGAGGTGCCGAGCGTCAAGATCATCGTAGGCGGCGCCGTGCTCACCCCCGAATACGCCAAACAGATTGGCGCAGACTACTACGCCAAGGACGCCGCCGAAAGCGCGCGCATCGCCGAAGAGGTCTTTGGGCAGTAACACAACGGAAACAACCGAGCACCAAAACGTGCCGCATGCGCCACTTGGCACGTGCGGCACGTTAGAATAGATAAGACTATGCTCGTTTTGGCAGATAGGAGCGCAAGGATGGCGATCACGCCCGCAGAAATCGCGGAAACCCGCGGCATGGTTGAGGAGCAGAACCTCGACAT
>DBEYTJ010000180.1:0-34577 GCA_048181065.1 Collinsella sp. | reverse complement strand
GGCCGCGGCAGCGTGTCGGGCACGTGCCTGGTCATGACGCACTCCAAGGGCAACGGCGGCGCGTCGGCGGCACAAGACCGTCTCCAGTCGCTCGAAAAGACCTCGGACGGCTTTACTCTCGCCCAGATGGACCTGCGCCTGCGCCACGAGGGCGAGATCCTGGGGTATCGCCAGCACGGCGGCGTGACCCTGCGCTTTGTGGACCTGGATGCCGACGAGGATCTTATCGAATGGGCCCATTTGGACGCGGTCGAGCTCTTGCGGTATGCTTGCAACCTTGACTCTGTGGCGACGCGTCCCTTGCGCGACGCGGTCGCCATGCGTTATCGACATATCTTTAAGGAGGTCAGCGGAGGATGAGAATCATCGGCGGCGAATGGCGCGGTCGTAAGATCGAGGAGCCCCGTGGTCGCGATGTCACCCGCCCCACGACTGATCGCGTGCGCGAGGCGTGCGCATCTATGGTCATGTCGGCATTCGATTTCGATTTGGACGAGGTTCGTGTGCTGGACGCCTTTGGCGGCTCCGGTGCCTTAGGGTTAGAGATGCTCTCTCGTGGGGCCCGCTCGCTCACGACGTTTGAGATCGATCGCAACGCCGCGCGGCTCATTACCAAGAATATCGAGTCGCTCTGCCGTGACCGTGCTCGCTGGCGCGTGGTGACGGGTGACGTGCTGGCGAGCGCCTTGCGCGGCCGCGTGCCGGGCGGCCCCTTTGATCTGGTCCTGCTCGACCCGCCCTATGCTTTTGGTGCCGAGCCGGTCGAGGAACTGCTGCAGAACCTGGCTCAGCAGGGTTTACTTGCACCTGGCGCTTACGCCTTGTTTGAGCATGCCGCCGCCGATGCGGGCGCGCATCCGGTAGGCTTTGAGACTGTACGTGAGAAGCGCTACGGCATTACCTCGGTCGACCTGCTTCGTTGGGTCGGCGATGACGACGGTGAGGGCGACAGCGCCGGCGCAGATGCCGACAACAACGATGCCACGACGTTTCAGGAGGACGCCCATGAATGACACCATCAACCGCGTGATCGTCCCGGGCACTTTTGATCCCATTACGTTTGGCCATATCGATGTGATCCGTCGCGCCCGCCGCATCTTTCCCAGCGTGATCGTCGCTGTTGCCGAGTCGCAGGGTAAAAACGGCGTGGGCACCACGTTTATGCTCGATGAGCGCGTGGCGCTGGCCCGCGAGGCGCTCGGTGATATCGACGGCGTCGAGGTCCTGCCCTTTACCGGCCTCTTGGTCGACTTCGCTCGTGAGCAGGGGGCGGGGGCCGTGGTCAAGGGTCTGCGCGCCATGACCGACTTTGAATATGAGCTGCAGCAGGCCGACCTTAACTATCGTCTGGATAGCGAGCTGGAGTCCATCTTTGTCATGAGTGCGCCGCAGTACGGCTATATCTCGAGCTCGGTTGTTCGCCAGATCGCCTCGCTCGGCAGCGATGTATCGACGTTTGTCCCGTCCAACGTGGTCGAAGCGCTCAAACATCGCTTTTCGTGACGTTTCTTATTGCCTGGTGGCATGTGGTAAACTAACACGATGATATGTTACCTATGAAAGGAGACCGGATGCCGGGCGAGAATTTTCCTGGCGACAGGATCGTGAGTCTTGTCGACGAGCTCGAGGGGCTCATCGAAGAGGCTAAGACGCCGTTCGGCAAGAACGCCCAGATGAAGGTTATCGACGCCGACGTCTTCTTTAACATCCTCGACGAGATTCGCATGAGCTATCCCGAGGAATGGCAGAAGTCCCGCCGTATCCTCAAGGAGCGCGAGGAGCTTATGGCTTCCGCCGCCGCTCAGGCCGATTCCATCATCGCCGATGCTCAGCAGCAGGCCCTCACCATTGCCGGTGAGCAGGAGATCGTCCGCTTAGCGCAGCAGCAGGCCGACGATATCCGCGACCGCGCCCAGCAGTATGAGCGTGAGACGCGCTATGCTGCCGAGGATTACGCCGAGCAGGTCTTTACGCACCTCGAGGAGAACCTCAAGAGCCTGACCGGCACCGTCACCCGTTGTCGCCAGCAGCTTAACGAGGGTGCCGCCCAGCAGAATGGTCAGTGGTAATGGCTGAGTTCCCGAGCGTTACCGTCGATCTTTCCGAGCAGCTCGAGTTTCCTGGAGATTCGTATCCGCTGACCGGTAAGGTCGATGTCGCCACCTACACGGTGGGCGAGAAGGAGTACCAGCTTCAGGACGGCATCGACTACGACGTTGTCTTTACCAATGCCGGTACCGGTGTCTTGCTCACCGGTATGGTCCGCGCGCACGCCACTGGCGAGTGCGACCGTTGCCTGGAGCCCGCTTCGTTTGATATTGCCGGTGAGATTGAGGAGTTCTACCTCTTTGATGAGCCCGAGGATCCCGAGGCCTACGAGGACGGCTACGAGCTCCTGGGTGAGGACCGTATCGTCGATCTGGGTGAGCCCATCAATGACGCGGTCGTTATGGACACGCCGTTTGTGGTGCTCTGCAAGCCCGATTGCCGTGGTCTGTGCCCCACATGCGGTTGCAATCTCAACGTCGAGCAATGCGATTGCGCCGCCCAGGCAGAGGCAGAATGGGCCGCTGCCACGGAAAATCCATTTGCAGCATTGAAGAATCTCAAGCTTGATGAGTAAAACTGTGGTAGTATCGCTACTTGCGCGTAATCGCCACACTGGATAGTTCATAAGGAAGGTCACTATGCCCGTACCTAAACAAAAGCAGGGTCGTATCCGCACTCACACCCGTCGTTCCGCCAACATGAAGATCTCGGCTGCGGCTCAGTCCACGTGCCCCCGTTGCGGCGCTGTCAAGCTTCCGCACCACGTGTGCCCCAGCTGCGGTTTCTACAAGGACCGCGAGGTTATCGTTACCGAGTAACGGTATACTCTGGATGCGATGCCGTTCCAAATGGAACCACAATGGCCGGCTCAATGAGTCGGCCATTTTTGTATAAGGAGCATGTATATGAGTAACGTTCGCGTTTGTGTAGACGTTGTGGGCGGAGACGAGAAACCTCAGGTTGTTCTCGATGGTATCGAGGCTGCGCTTGCCGCCGATCCC
This sequence comes from Collinsella sp., assembly GCA_048181065.1. GTDB lineage: Bacteria > Actinomycetota > Coriobacteriia > Coriobacteriales > Coriobacteriaceae > Collinsella. The sequence goes on along the minus strand of DBEYTJ010000180.1, from coordinate 31,527 downwards.
GATATCGAGGTCTTGGCGACTGGCCCGGCCGAAATCGTCAATCCCTTTGCAGCTTCCCATGCACGTGTTGAGGCCCTTGAGGCACCTGACGTTATCGCCATGGATGACGATCCCATTCGCGCCGTGATGACCAAGCGTAAGTCGTCGATCGTGCTTTCTTGCCGCGCCATTAAGAAGGGCAACGCGGATGCGTTCTTCTCCGCCGGCTCGACCGGTGCCATGACCGCCGCTGCCACCGCCTACGTGACGCCGTTTAGGTATCAGGCCGAAGGCAAGAAGCAGCCGGTGCGCCCCTGTCTGACCAATGCGCTGCCCAATCGCGCCGGCGGTCTGACGGTGCTGTGCGACATGGGTGCCAACCCCGATGTCGAGGTTGACGATATGGTGCGTTTTGCCCAGATGGGCAGCGCCTATGCCCGCGTCGTCCTGGGCATCGAGCATCCCCGCGTCGGTCTGCTTGCCAACGGCGCCGAGGACGAGAAGGGTTCTAACTTTACCAAGGCCTGTTTCCCTGCTATGAAGGCCGCCGTTCCCGGCTTTGTTGGTAACTGCGAGGGCACCGACCTCACCTCAGGCAACTTCGATGTCGTCGTTGCCGATGGTATGTCGGGCAATATTGCGCTCAAGGCCACCGAGGGCGCTGCCAAGTTTTTGCTGCAGGAGCTCAAGGGTGTCTTTATGTCTTCGCTCGGCACCAAGATTGCCGCGCTGCTCATCAAAAAGCAGATGCGCGAGATTAAAGCCAAACTTTCGGGCGACGCCAAGGGCGGCGCGATTCTTTTGGGCCTGCGCGGCGTGGTCCTGATCGGCCATGGTGCCACCTCGGTCGAGGCTGTCAAAAACGGTGCGCTCGCGGCGGCCGAAGCCGTGCGCGCCGGGCTGGTCGAGAATGTCGCCAACTCTATGGACGGTATCGTTTTATAAGAGCGAGTTAGAGCGCTGTTATGTGCTTCGCGGTGCACGTCGTGGGGTAGAATCAGAACCGTGTCTTGGTACCGCCCGGGCGGTACCATTCTTTTGGTATTCATGCACTATGAGAGGAAGCGCTATGGACCGCTCCGAAATCTTCGACAAGATCGCCGAGGTCGCTGCTGACGTTCTGGGCGTCGATGTTGCCGAAATTAGCGAGGAGACCACCTTTGACGACCTCGATGCCAACTCGCTCGAGCGCCTGCAGCTGGTTACGGCTATCGAGGACGAGTTCAACCTCGAGATCGATGACGAGACCCTACTCTCGCTCAACTCTGTCGCCGACGCCGTCGACGCGATCGAAAACGCCAGGGAGGCCTAGGTCTTGGCTTTATCCGAACGACTTACGCGTGCCCAGGAAATCCTGGGGCACGAGTTCAATAATAAGGTGCTGCTGCGCGCGGCCCTTACGCATCCCTCGGCAGTCGAGGGCCAGCCGGTTTCTGCCAGCTATGAGCGCCTTGAGTTCTTGGGCGATTCCATTTTGGGTGCTGTGGTCGCACGCTCCCTGTTTGAGTCCTATCCTGAGTTTGACGAGGGCAAGCTCACGCGCCTGAAGGTGTCGCTTGTCTCGGGCGCTACGCTGTCCGAGGTTTCTCACGAGCTGGGCATCGACGACATCATCATCTTTGGTGCCTCCGAGACCGGTACCGGTGCGCGCGGCCTGCATTCGGCGCTCGAGAACGTCTACGAGTCGCTCGTGGGCGCACTGTACCTGGATGCCGGCTGGGACGTTGCGGCGGAGTTTATCCATCGTACGCTTAAGCCGCATTTGGCTTCCGAGCGCGCCGAGCATCCCGCGAACCCCAAGTCGTTTTTGCAGGAGTGCGTGCAAGCCGACGGTCACGAACCCCCGGCGTACAAGCTCGTTGGCTCCGAGGGCCCGGCGCATGCGCCCACCTTTACCGCCGTGGTGTTGATCGATGGTATTCGTCAGGGTCGCGGCTCCGGCTCCTCAAAGAAGGAAGCCGAGGGAGCCGCCGCGCTCGAAGCGCTCGACCGCATGGGTTACACCACCAACGGCGTGATTCTGAACAAGAAGCACGTGTAAGCGAGGAACCGTGTATCTCAAGTCCCTCACGCTCAAAGGGTTCAAGTCGTTTGCCGACCGCGCCCATATGACGTTTGAGCCGGGCCTGACCGTCATCGTCGGTCCCAACGGCTCGGGAAAATCGAACATCTCTGACTCGATTCTGTGGGTCCTGGGCGAGCAGAGCGCCAAGCAGCTGCGCGGCCAGGCCATGGAGGATGTCATCTTCTCGGGCTCGTCAGCGCGCAAGCCGGTGGGTGTCGCCGAGGTCACGCTTGTGCTCGATAACTCGGACCATATGCTGCCCGTCGATTTTGACGAGGTCGCCATCACCCGTCGTATGTATCGCTCGGGCGAAAGCGAGTACCTCATCAACTCGAGCCCGTGCCGCCTGATGGACATTCAGGACATCTTGCACGATTCGGGCCTGGGCAAGGATACACATTCCATCATCAGCCAGGGCAAGCTCGATGCCATCTTGCAGAGCCGCCCTGAGGAGCGCCGTGCCCTCATCGAGGAGGCCGCCGGCATCTCCAAGCACAAGCGCCGCAAGGAGCGTGCGCTCAAAAAGATTAAGTCGATGGACGAGCACCTGACGCGTGCCCGCGACATCAATAAGGAAATCGCCCGTCAGCTGCGACCGTTGGAGCGTCAGGTCGATCGCGCGCGCAAGTACAAAGAGCTGTCCTCGCGTGCGAACGAGCTTACGCAGATGCTAGCCGTCGACGAGCTGCGTTCGCTGCAGTCGCAGTGGAACGACCTGGAGAGCCGTTCCAAGGAAGGCGCCGCCGAGCTGGAGCTTGCGCAGTACCGCTTGGGCGAAAAGGAGCGCGAGCTCGAGAAGCTTCAGGTCATGCTCGAGGAAAAGGGCCTGTTTGTGGGCGACCTGGGCGAGCAGCGCCGTCATATGCAAGATGTGGTCGGCCGCATTAACTCCGACATGCGCCTGCTCGAGGAAAAGGGCCACAACATGGTGTCGCGCCTGTCTGACATGCGCGGGCAGATTTCGAGCTCCGAGCATCAGCGACGTCGCGTGTTCGAGGAGCTCGAGGACGCGCGTGCGCAGCTTGAGGAAGTGACCGGTGCGCACATGCAGGCCCAGGAGGACGTCGACGCCGCTGGTCCTGCCGCCGCTGAGCTCCACGAGCGGCGCGTGGCGCTCGACAATCAGATTTCGCAGCTTACGCGTGAGCAACGCGATGTGCAGCGCGTGGCCGATAACGCCGCGCTCGAGCTTGCCAAGGTGAAGGACTCGCTGAGCAATGCCGAGGTCGAGGACAACATGTATGCCTCGCGCCTGGAGCAGATTGACGAGCAGCTCGAGGAGGTCATGGCCTCGCTCGAGAGCCGTCGCGACCGCGCCGAGGAGCTTGAGGGCGCTCTTGAGGAAGCGCGCCAGGCTCAGGTTGATGCGCGTGAGGCCACCGAGACGGCACGCGCGGCCCTGAAGGACCTGCGTGCCCGCGAGAGTGAGGCGCGCAACAAGCTATCCGAGGTGCGCTCGGAGCTTGCCAGCCAAAAGAAACTCGATGCCCGCATGGCCGACAGCTCGCCGCTCGTGAGCCGTCTGGTGGGTGCGCTGGGCGACGATGTCTTGGGTCGTCTGGGCGACGTGCTGGAGGCCCCGCGCGAGCTTGAGGGCCTGGTTGAGCAATTGCTCGCCGGCGATATCGATGCGCTGCTGTTTGATGACGCCGCCACGCTTGAGCGTGCCGGTCGTGCGGCTCTGGACCAAAAGAAGGCCTCGGGCGAAGCACTGCTGGTGGCGCGCGGCGTGAGCGGCTCTACCGCCGCTGAGGGCGCTGCCGGTACCCGCCTGGTTGATCGTCTGTCCGTGCGCGCAGGCTACGGACCCGTCGTCGAGGCGCTGCTCGGCGGCTATTACGTCGTTGACGATCTTGCTGCCGCGCTGTCGGCGCCGGTCGTTGAAGGCGTGACTTACGTGACCCCCGATGGCGCCCGCGTCGCCTGCGGCGGCCTGGTGCGCGTGGGGCTTGATGCCGGCGAGGCTTCGGGTGCCTTGGAGCGCAAGCGCCGCATCCGTGAGCTCGAGGGCCTGGAACCCGATCTGGCTGCCATCTTTGAGCATGCTTCGGACCAAGTCGTTGAGGCCAACGCTGCCGTCGAGGAGGCCCGTGCCGCCGAGGGCGATGCCGCCGGTGAGATCGCCCGTCTTGAGGGCGAGCGCCGCTCGCTGCTTTCCGAGATCGGCCGCTTGGAGCAAAGCGCCAACAATGCCGAGGTCGAGCGCGTGCGCACCTCCAAGCGCCGCGAGCAGGCCTCCGAAGCCGTTCGCGCTGCGCGCCCGCGCGTTGACGAGCTCACCCGTTCGCGTGACGAGGCCCGCGCGCAGGCAAGCGATCTGGGCTTGCAGATTTCTGAGGCCAACGACGAACTCGACCGCGTTCGCCGTGACGATTCCGAGGCTGCCGGCAAGCTCGCCGACGCCAAGGTTCGCCTAGCCCAGACGAGCGAACGCCTGCGTTCGCTGAAGGGCCGCGTGCCCGACCTGGAGCATCGTCTTGAGGGCATCGACCGTCGTATCCGCGGAACACGCCAGGCCTCGCGCTCGCTCGAGCTGCTGCGCCTGCGCGTCGATCCCATGCACGAACGCTATTCTGCCCTGTTGGAACGCGCGTCGGATTGGGCAGCGCGCCTGCGTGACCAGGCCTCTCTGGAGGAGGCGGACTCCGCTTCGCTCAAGAAGACCATCGAGGATGCCAAGGCAGAGGTTGCCCGCGCTAAGGAGCGAGTCGATACCGCCTCTGCCACGCAAAACGAGTTCAAGGTCGCGCGTGGCAAGCTCGAGGTGCAGGTCGAGGCTGCCATCAAGGCCATTACCGCCGATGGCACGACGGTGCTCGAGGAAGCGCTCATGCTTCCGGCGCCCACGGACCGCGATGCCGCCGAGCGCGAACTCAACCAGCTTGTGCGCCAGATCAACAACCTTGGTCCCGTTAACCAAGTTGCCATGGAGGAGTACGAGCAGCTCAAACGCCGCGCCGACTACATCGAGGAGCAGCTGGCCGATTTGGAGAGCGCGCGCAAGGCGCTCACCAAGATCACGGTGGCCATTGATCGCAAGATGCGCAAGGCGTTCCTGGTGACGTTTGAGAAGGTCGACGCGAACTTCCGCGAGATCTTCGCTATGCTCTTCCCGGGCGGCCAGGCTCATCTGGAGATGACCGATCCCGAGCATCCTGCCGAGACGGGTATCGAGGTCGTGGCGCAGCCGCGCGGCAAGCGCATCACCAAGATGATGCTCATGTCGGGCGGCGAGAAGAGCCTGACGGCGCTCGCCCTGCTCTTTGCTGTGTACCGCACGCGCACGGTGCCGTTCTATGTGCTGGACGAGGTCGAGGCGGCACTCGATGACGCCAACCTGTCCAAGCTCATCGGCGCGCTCGATGTGTTGCGTTCCGATACGCAGCTCTTGGTCATTTCGCATCAGCGCCGTACTATGGAGGACGCTGACGTCCTCTATGGCGTCTCGATGCAAGCCGACGGCGTCAGTCGCGTCGTCTCGCAAAAACTCGATCGCGAAACCGGAAAGGTCGTGAATGCATAATGGGATTCTTTGACGCTCTCTCGCGCGGACTTGAGCGCAGTCGCGAGGCCCTCAACGAGGTCTTTTACTTTGGCGGCGAGGTCGACGAGGATTTTTGGGAGGACTTAGAGGACACCCTCGTCATGGGTGACATGGGTGCCGAGATCGCCATTCAGGTCTCCGATGACCTGCGCGACGCCGCGGCCAAGAAGAACCTCAAGACCGCTCCGCAGCTTCGTCGTGCCCTGGCCGAGCAGCTCGAGCAGCACTTTGTGCCCATCGAGCGCGATCCGTTTTCCGATACGCCGAGCTGCGTGCTGTTTGTGGGCATTAACGGTGCCGGCAAGACCACTACGGTCGGCAAGATCGCGAGCGCCATGGCCGCCCGCGGCAAGAACGTGGTGATCGGTTCGGCCGACACCTTCCGCGCCGCCGCTATCGAGCAGCTCGATGTGTGGGGTCAGCGCGCTGGCGTACCGGTTATCAAGCGTGACCGCGGCTCCGATCCGGCGAGCGTGTGCTATGACGTGCTCGACGAGGCCGATAAGCGCGGCAGCGACCTGGTGCTTATCGATACCGCCGGCCGTCTGCACACGAGCCCTGAGCTCATGCGCGAGCTTGCCAAGGTGGTTAACGTGACGCGTAAGCGCGCCGCCAATATGGCCGCCGGTCCCATGCCGGTTTCGGTCGTGCTTGTGATCGACGCCGCGACGGGTCAAAACGGTCTGAACCAGGCGCTCGAGTTTAACGAGGCGCTGGGCCTGGACGGTATTATCATGACTAAGCTCGACGGCACGGCTAAGGGCGGTATCGCCATGGCCGTGGCCGAGAAACTCAAGCTCCCGATCCTGCGCGTGGGCGTGGGCGAGCAGGTCGATGACCTGCAGGAGTTCAATGCCAAAGATTTCTGCCGCGCCCTGGTGGGCGAGTCCAATTAAGGAGTGACTAGTGTTTGATTCCCTGAGCGATCGCCTCAACGACGCATTTGACCGCCTGCGCGGCAAGGGCAAGCTGACCGAGGCCGATATTACTTCGGCCATGCGCGATATTCGCATGGCGCTGCTCGAGGCCGACGTTAACTTTAAGGTCGTCAAGGAGTTCGTCGCCAAGACCAAGGAGCGCTGCATGACCGCCGAGGTCATGGAGTCGCTGTCGCCGGCGCAAAACGTCGTCAAGATTGTGCTCGACGAGCTCACCGAGATGCTCGGCTCCACCGAGAGCAAGCTCGTCTTTAGTAACCGTATTCCCAACGTCATCATGCTCGTGGGCCTGCAGGGCTCCGGTAAGACCACGGCGGCCGTAAAGCTGGCCTACCTGCTCAAGAAGCAGGGCCGCTCGCCGTTGCTCGCCGCGTGCGACGTCTACCGTCCCGCTGCTGCCGACCAGCTGGCCACGCTCGGTGGCGAGATCGGCGTACCGGTCTTCCGCGGCGACGGTGCGCACCCGGTCGATATCGCCAAGGGCGCCATCCAGGAGGCCGTCGATCACCTGCGCGACGTGGTCATCGTCGATACCGCCGGACGTCTTCAGATCGACGAACAGATGATGCAGGAGGCCGTGGACATCAAGAAGGCCGTCAAGCCCGATCAGGTGCTGATGGTCGTCGATGCCATGACCGGCCAGGATATCGTCAACGTCGTCTCGACCTTCGCCGAGCGCACCGACTTTGACGGCGTGATCATCTCCAAGCTCGATGGCGACGCCCGTGGCGGCGGCGCGCTTTCCGTGCGCCAGGTGACCGGCAAGCCCATCAAGTTTGTGAGCATGGGCGAGAAGCCCGATTCGCTGGAGCCGTTCTACCCCGATCGTATGGCCAAGCGCATTCTGGGTATGGGCGACGTTGTCGGCATCATCGAGAAGGCCCAGGAGGCGGCCGACGCCGAGCAGCTCGAGGCTGCCGAGCGCATGCTGCGCGAGGGCTTCACCATGAACGACATGCTCGACCAGATGAAGGCCGTCAAGAAGATGGGCGGCATGAAGGGCATTCTGGGCATGCTTCCCGGTGGCCAGCGTGCGCTTAACCAGATGGGTGGCAACCTGGACGAAGGTATCTTCGATAAGAACGAGGCCATCATCATGTCGATGACCAAGGAGGAGCGCCTGCGTCCTTCCATCATCAACGGCCAGCGCCGTGCCCGCATTGCCAAGGGCGCCGGCGTGACCCCCACCGAGGTCAATAGCCTTATGAAGCAGTGGGGCGAGATGAATAAGATGATGGGCCGCATGCGCACGATGGCCAATCAGGCGCAGGCCGGCGGTAAGAAGGGCAAGAAGGGTAAGAAGGGCAAAAAGATGCGCATGCCCAATATTCCCGGTTTGGATGCCATGGGGCTGGGCGGCATGGGCGGCCTGGGAACGGGCGGCCCCAAGTCCGATATGGACCTGCTGCGTCAAATGGAAGCGCAGATGCGTAATAAGAAATAGTGCTGTAATTCCAGCTTGATATGGCAAAGGCCACTCGGAAGCTACCGGGTGGCCTTTGTTGTTGGCTTTGATTGTTGGGTTGCGTTCTGTGTCGCGCCCCGAGTTCGCGGTGCCGTGCCGCTAGTGGCAGCCGCAGCCCTCGTGGCCCTCGTGCTCGTGATGGCCGTGACAACCACAGGACTCGCCATGCTCATGTGCGTGCTCGTGGTCATGGCCGTGGCAGCCGCACGTGGCCTCGCCGTTCTGTGCAAGCGTGCCGGCGATAAGGGCCTCGACGCAAGCGTCGCAGCTGCCCTGGGCGCCTGCGTATACCGTGATGCCGGCTTGAGCAAGCGCGTTGATAGCGCCACCGCCGATGCCGCCGCAGATGAGCGTGTCAACGCCACCGTTGGCAAGCAGGCCCGCCAAGGCGCCGTGGCCGGTGCCACCGGTGCCTACGACCTGCTCGTTGAGCACCTTGTCATCCTGGATGTCATAGATCTTGAACTGTTCGCTGCGGCCAAAGTGCATAAAGATGTTGCCGTTGTCGTACGTCGTTGCCACCCTCATGGTGTCAGCCTCCTTTGCTGGCCATGCGGCCGTTGTCGTGGTGATGGGGGAGTACGCGATGTTTCCGCCTTCGATGACGATCGCCCGTCCATTGACCAGCGCGTTTGCCACCTTGCGATGCGCGCGGCTGCAGATTGCCGCCACCGTGGCGCGGGCAATGCCCATGCACTGGGCGACTTCCTCCTGATTGAGGCCTTCCAGGTCGCATAGGCGCAAGACCTCGAGCTCGTCGACTGTCATATCGATAGCGTCTCCGCTGGCAAGGCCGTCGGGGGTAAAGCAACGATATTCGGGGATGATCCCAACACGGCGCAATTTTTCGCGTCTTCCTGCCATACACTCTCCAAATCTGACATATGTCAACAATAGAATAGCGAACGTGGGGATTTGCGCAAGGAATTTCTGTCAGATGTCAGAAAATGAGGGCTTATGTTTGGGCTGTGGGGCTGTGCGCGCCTGGGCTACAATAAAAATCGCTTATAGGCGACTGACAGGAGGGTCAATGAGCAAGGCTGATCAACAGTTTGTATCCATGTGCCGCGACATTCTGGACCATGGCACCACCACCGAGGGCCAAAAGGTCCGTCCGGTGTGGGAGGACGGCACCCCTGCCTATACCATTAAAAACTTTGGCGTTACGGCGCGCTACGACCTGCGCGAGGAGTTCCCTGCGCTCACCCTGCGCCGCACGGCGCTTAAGTCTGCGATGGACGAGATTTTGTGGATCTATCAAAAGAAGTCCAATAACGTCCATGACCTCAACAGCCATATTTGGGATGAGTGGGCCGACGAGACCGGCTCCATCGGCAAGGCCTACGGGTACCAGATTGGCCAGAAGAGCCATTATGCCGAGGGCGATTTCGACCAGATGGACCGAGTGCTGTACGATCTTAAGCACACACCGTACAGTCGCCGCATCATGACCAACACGTATGTGTTTAGCGACCTGTCCGAGATGCACCTGTATCCGTGCGCGTACAGCGTGACCTATAACGTCACGCAGCGCCCGCAGGACGACAAGCCGACGCTCAACATGATTCTCAACCAGCGCAGCCAGGACATTTTGGCCGCGAACAACTGGAATGTGTGCCAGTACGCCATCTTGCTGATGATGGTTGCGCAGTCGATCGATATGATTCCCGGCGAGCTGCTGCATGTGATCGCCGACGCCCATATCTACGACCGTCATGTCGATATTGTCCGCGAACTTATCGAGCGTCCGCAGTTTGCGGCGCCTAAGGTAACGCTTAACCCCGACGTGCACGATTTCTATGCGTTTACGACCGACGACCTGATTGTGGAGGGCTACGAGCACGGTCCGCAGGTCAAGAACATTCCCATTGCGGTGTAGGTGGTGCTCATGACGTGTAAGCTATCTGCTATCGTTGCCGTGTGTGACGATTGGGGCATTGGGTGCGAGGGCGACATGGTGGTGTCCAATCGCGCCGACATGCGCCATTTTGTGGCCTGCACCAAGGGCTGCCCGGTCATCATGGGACGCAAGACGCTGTTGAGTTTTCCCGGTGGGCGTCCACTTAAGAACCGTCGCAATATCGTGCTTACCCGCGACGAGGATTTTGCTGTCGAGGGCGTCGACGTGGTGCATAGCATCGACGAGGCGCTCGCCGCGGTTGCCGATGAGCCCGTTGCCTGGGTGATCGGTGGCGGCGAGGTGTATCGGCGGTTTTTGCCGTATTGCGCCGAGGCCGAGGTCACGCACAACCATTGCACTCATGCCGTGGACACGTACTTTCCCGATTTGGACGCCGATCCCGCGTGGGAGATTGCGTGGCGTGGCGGTGTTGCCACGATTGCCTCGGGCGAGGGCGACGAGGGTGTCGATTATGAGTTCGTGACGTATCGTCGCGTTGAGGCGTAAATCGCCTGGCGTGAACGGTATTATCGGGTTGATTGAATGTATGGGGCGGCGCTTAGCGTCGCCTCGTTTGGTATAGATGTGCTGTAAAGAAGGGTGCGGGCAGGCTGCTATGACTGATGCCGTTGAGGTTCTGCGAATTGATTCGCTCGAGGACGAGCGGCTCGATGCCTACGTGCGACTGACCGAGCGTGAGCTTCGCTGCGTGCTGGAGCCGCAGAAGGGCATTTTTATCGCTGAGAGTGCCAAGGTCATCGAGCGTGCGGTTCGCGCCGGATATGAGCCGGTGAGCTTTCTTCTGGGCGAGCGCTGGCTCGACCAGATGATGCCGCTGTTTGACCAGCTTGTCGTGCGCGAGGGAGCGGGTCCGGTTCCCGTGTTCGTGGCCTCCATGGAGCTCATGGAGCAGTTGACGGGCTTTAACGTGACGCGCGGCGCGCTGGCGGCGTTCCGTCGCCCGCGTCAGATTCCGGTTGATGAGTTCTTGGGCGGCGTTGTCGAGGCGGCGGGGGGTCGTCCGGTGCGCGTGTGCGTGCTTGAGGGTATTGTCGATCACACCAATGTTGGCGCGATTTTCCGCTCGGCTGCCGCATTGAACGTTGACGGTATTTTGGTCAGCCCGACGTGCTGCGATCCACTGTATCGTCGCTCGGCCCGCGTGAGCATGGGCACCGTGTTTCAGGTGCCGTGGACGCGCATTGGCAGCGAGGCTCGTGTGTGGCCGCATGATGGTCTGAGCGCGTTGCACGATGCCGGTTTTTCGTGTGCCGCTATGGCGTTGACGGACGACTCTGTTTCGCTTGATGATCCTGTACTGCGGAAGATTGATCGCTTGGCGATTTTTATGGGCACCGAGGGTGCCGGCTTGGGCGCCAAGACCATTGCCGGCTGTGACCACGCGGTGCGCATTCCGATGGCGCACGGGGTCGATTCGCTCAACGTGGCCGCGGCGAGCGCCGTCGCCTTTTGGCAGCTGTGCCCGCACGTGAGCAATGAGTATCACTACCAGCCGGGTTTGTATCACTAGGCAGATATTTTGCACTGGGCTCTGATTCGGGGTGTTTCGGTCGACGCCGGTCGGTGCTAAGCTGGTATTTGCTTTGGTCTTAAATTGCCGTTTTGTTGTTTAACATACGTTGGCGGGGAGGGCGTGTGGCTAAGAAATCTACGGCTATCGATGTAACGCAGGGTGTCATTTGGCAACAGCTGCTGTCGCTGTGCGTTCCCATCTTTTTTAGTTCGTTTTTTCAGCAGGCCTACACGCTTATCGGTACGTATATCGTTGGCCAGTTTGGCGGCAAGCTCGCGCTGGGTGGCATTCAAGCCACGATGGTGCTCACCGAGCTCTGCATTGGCTTTTGCGTTGGCGTCGGCGCCGGCTGCGCGGTCATTACCGGTCAGTATTTTGGCCAGCACGATGATGAGCGACTGAGTCGTTCGGTCCATACAGCCATGACGCTCGCGCTGGTGGGCGGTATCGTCGTTTCCATTCTTGGCATGGTTTTTGTCGAGCCCATGCTGGTGTTGATGAATACGCCGCACGAGCTACTTGCCGAGGGCGTTGCCTATGCTCGCTGTTATTTTGCCGCGATGGTTGCGGCACTGCTGCTGAATATGGGAACCGCACTGCTGCGTGCCGTGGGCGATACGCGCGGGCCCGCCGTGATCATTGCCTCTGGCTGCCTTGTTAACGTGGTGCTGGATATCATCTTTGTCGTTGTGTTGCATATGGAGGCGCTGGGCTGCGGCATCGCGGTGGCGCTGACCATTTGTTCCAATGCAACGATGATCGTGTTGCGCATGATGCGCGCTCAGGGCGCATGGCGTCTTTCGCTGTCTAAGCTCGGTATCGATCGCGGTATTTGCAAGAGTATGATCTCGTGTGGTCTGCCACTCGGTTTTCAATCGGCTGCCTATTCGATCTCGAACGTGCTGATCCAGGTGTTGGTTAATTCGTTTGGCGCCGATGTCACGACTGCTTGGGGTCTATCTGGGCGCCTGGATGGCATTATCTGGATGGTGACCGAGGCGCTCGGCGTATCGATCACTACGTTCTCGGCGCAGAACTTTGGCGCGCGCAACTACGAGCGCATGCGCAAGGGCTACCATACGTCGCTCGTGCTGTCGTTTATGCTCATTGGTGGCCTGTCTGCCGTGCTGCTGGTGTTCTCGGGCCCGCTGTCGCGTTTGTTTGTCGACGATGCTTCGATTTCGGCGTACACCACGACTATCCTCCATTTCATTGCGCCGTTCTATGCGATTTTCTCGATTATCGAGAACGCCTCGGGTTCCATCCGCGGCGCCGGCGTGAGTTTGCAGCCTATGATGCTCACCATCTTTGGCACCGTTGTCTTGAGGGTGATCTGGGTGTTTGCGATCATGCCCTTCGATCCGTCGCTTGAGCATCTACTGCTGGTCTACCCCGTAACCTGGCTCATCACCGCAACCATGTTCACCATCTACCACCACAGCGGCAACTGGCTAGGTCGCGCCACTGCCTAGCTCATCCGTCGGATACCCCTGATAAGTTGCGGTGAAATAGTTCCTGAAAAGCCCTTGCGGACCGTCAAACAAGTACTATTCCACCGCAACTTCCTTATGAGCTGTAGGTGTTGGCGGAAAACGAATCAATTAGTATTCGATGCCCTGACGGGCTAGGAGGCCTTCGTCGAAGTAGTGTTTGACGGGTCGCATTTCGGTGACTAGGTCCGCGAGGTCTGCGAGGGGCAGCAGGCCGCGGCCGGTTAGCACGAGCTCCGTGGTGGCGGGCTTTATCGCAATCAGTTCCTCGACATCCTCTCGCGCCCCAAAGCAGCCGTCGTCTTGCCCTTGCCGTCGCCCGCATAGATTTGAACCTTGCCGACTTCCAGTGATGCCATCTCTGTCTTTTCGTGCCCGGCGTCGGTTTATCGCCGTCCGGGTTGGGTATTCTAGAAAGCATTATTAACCCCAGTAGATGGAGTTCAAGCAGATGGAGATGGATGACAACAAGCGTAGACGGAATATGATCCTCTACGTGCTCATCGCCTTCGTCGTCTACCTCGTGCTCTCGACCGTTCTGTTCCCCAACATCGGTCACACGCAGCAGATTACGAAGACCGATTACTCGACGTTTGTCAAAGCGCTCGATAAGAAGAGTGTCGACAAGGTCGAGTACAACACGGACGATTACTCGATTTATTACACCAAGAAGGGCGAGGACGAGAACATCGCCTATAAGACGACCGGTGTGCCGAACGATGCGGGCTTTACCGATCGCGTGCTTGAGTCTGGCGCTTCGCTGGAGTCGGTCGTTCCCGATAAAAACTCGGGTTTGATGACCTACTACCTGCTTACGCTCATCCTTCCCATGGCGATTTTCTTCCTGATCGGCTGGTGGCTCAACCGCCGCATGAAGAAGGCTATGGGCGATGACGGCCCGTCGATGAACTTTGGCGGCGGCGGTTTTGGCGGCGGCGGACTGGGTAAGTCCGGCGCGCGCGTGATCGCCTCCAAGGACGTGGGCGTGACCTTTAAGGACGTCGCCGGTCAGGAAGAGGCCAAGGAGTCTCTCAAGGAGGTCGTCGACTTTCTGGAGAAGCCCCAGCGCTACGAGGAGATTGGCGCCAAGCTGCCGCGCGGTGCTCTCCTTGTTGGCCCTCCGGGTACCGGTAAGACCCTGCTAGCCAAGGCTGTTGCCGGCGAGGCTGGTGTTCCGTTCTTTAGCATTTCGGGTTCTGAGTTCGTCGAGATGTTCGTCGGCCGTGGCGCCGCCAAGGTGCGCGACCTGTTTAAGCAGGCCAAGGAAAAGGCCCCGTGCATTGTGTTTATCGACGAGATCGATACCATCGGCAAAAAGCGTGACGGCGGCGGCTTTAGCGGCAACGACGAGCGCGAGCAGACGCTCAATCAGTTGCTGACCGAGATGGATGGCTTCGATAACCACAAGGGTATCGTTGTCCTCGCCGCCACCAACCGTCCCGACAGCCTCGATCCGGCCCTGCTGCGCCCCGGTCGTTTTGACCGCCGCATCCCCGTTGAGCTGCCCGATCTGACCGGCCGCAAGAACATCCTCGAGCTGCATGCCAAGAGCGTGAAGACGCAGCCGCCGATCGACCTGACCGCGATTGCCCGCGCCACGCCCGGTGCCTCGGGCGCTGACCTGGCCAATATCATCAACGAGGGCGCCCTGCGTGCCGTCCGTGAGGGCCGCAAGCGCGCTACGCAGGACGATTTTGAGGAGTCGGTGGAGGTCGTCATCGCCGGCCAGCAGCGTAAGTCCACGGTGCTGTCCGACCACGAGAAGCAGGTTGTTTCTTACCACGAGATCGGCCATGCCATCGTTGCCGCCCGCCAGAAGGGCTCTGCACCGGTCACGAAGATCACCATCGTGCCGCGCACGAGCGGTGCTCTGGGCTACACCATGCAGGTTGAGGAGGATGAGCGCTTCCTGACCACGCGCCAGGAGGTCCTGGACAAGCTCGCCGTCTATTGCGGTGGCCGTGCAGCCGAGGAGCTCATCTTTGGTGAGATGACGACCGGCGCCGCCAACGATATCGAGCAGGCCACCAAGCTCGCCCGTAACATGGTGACGCGCTTTGGTATGTCCGATGAGTTTGGCATGATGGCACTCGGTACCGTTCAGAATGCGTACCTTAACCAGGACACGTCGCTCACCTGCGCCCCCGGTACGGCCGAGCGCGTGGACGCGATTGTCGCCAAGCTGATCGAGGATGCGCACGACCGCGCCCTGCAGATCCTGAAGGAGAACAAGTTCAAGCTCCACGAGCTGGCTCGTTATCTGTACAAGAAGGAGACGATCACGGGCGAGGAGTTCATGAATCTCCTCACGCGCGAGAATCCGCTGATGCCAAAGCAGCAGTAATACTGGTTGCGCAGTGTCAATCGCCCCATTTGAGTGTTTATCTCAAATGGGGCGTTTTGCGTGGGGAGAGTTGTATATGAAGATCGTGGTAAGTGCCTGCTTGATGGGCGAGAGCTGCAAGTATAACGGACTCGACAACTACCACCGCGCGTTGGTCGAGGCCTGCGAACGTACGGGGACCGAGGTCCTCTTGGTGTGCCCTGAGGTCTTTGGCGGCCTGCCCACACCGCGCAAGCCGTCCGAGATCGTGGACGGCGAGGTCCGTACCTGCGAGGGCATCTCGGTCGATCGCGAGTTTCGCCTAGGCGCTCAACGTGCGCTCGATATGTGCGAGCAAGCGGGCGGTCCGGAAGAGATCGCCGCGTGCATCCTGCAGGACCGCAGCCCCTCGTGTGGCGTAGATCGCATCTACGACGGAATGTTCAGCGGTACGCTCACCGTGGGCAACGGCGTCTTCGTTGATCTGTTGCTGCGTCACGGCTATCGCGTTATACCAGCTAGCGAGTTCGACCCCAGCATGCTGGAGCAATAAAAAAACCACCACAAGGGCACTGCTCCCTTGTGGTGGTTTTGGGCTAGGCCTAGAGCGTGTGGCCGTAGGCGTTTGCGGCCTTGATGGCGGCGGCGAACTTTTCGTCGGTGAAGGGCTCGGGGTTGCCCTGCTTCCACTCGTTGGTGGCGTGCGCGTACTCGCACAGGGCCGGGATATCGGACTCGGAAAGCCCGACCTGCTCAAGCGTCACGGGCAGGCCCATCTGCTTGTTAAAGGCCGCGTAGCGCTCAAGGTTCTCGGTATCGCCCGTATAGGCGAACAGCACGAGCACGCCCAGGCTCACGACTTCGCCGTGCAGGTAGGTGCCCTCGCGCGGAATGCTGCATGTGGCGTTGTAGAATGCGTGCGCCACGCTCGAGTTGTAGTAGTAATCGTTTTGGTTGGTCAGGTTCGAGACATAGCCCGTATTGACCACGATATCGAGTGCGATTTGCTTGACAGCCTCGCTCGACAGGTCCTGGCGCACGTCCTCAAGACCCTGGACGCCATAGGTAAACAGCGGCTCGGAGCAGGTGTGGGCAAGCGCCAGGCCAAGACCGGCGGTGTGCTCCAAATTACCGGCGCTCGTTGCGTACTCGACCTCGGGCTGCTTGGACAGGGCATCGCCCACGCCGGCCCAGAAGTACTCCGCCGGAGCCTCGGCGATGATCTTGGGGTTGATGAAGATGTGCGCCGGTCGGTTGGGGTACGAATATCCCTCGAGCGAGCCGTCGTCGTTGTACACGACGGCAATGGCGGTCGCGGCGGAGCAGTTGGAACAGATCGTCGGGACAGTGAAGACGATCTTCTTGAGCTCGATGGCCGCCGTCTTGACGGTGTCGAGCGCCTTGCCGCCGCCGCAGGCGATAAGAACATCAGCCTCCTGGCAGGCAGGGGAGTTCACGACCTTGGCGATATTGGCACGCGTACTGTTGGTGCCATAGACGCGCGTCTCCAGGACCTCGACATCGGTACCTTCAAGTGCCGCCTCGATTCCCGGCAGCGCCGCAGCCAGGGCTCGCTTGCCGCCAATGATGGCGACTTTCTTCGCGCCGTACTCCGCCAGTGCAGTTGGCAGCTCGGTAAAGCAATCCTCGCCAACGGTGTAGTCGCTCATTCCAATCGTGCGCATAGCAACCTTCTTTCGTTCGATAAAGTGCTTTCAGGTATTTTGCTCCTAGAGAAGGGCTGTAATAGCGAGAAATTTCGAACGTATAAAACCAGTGTTGAGGGTTTTTCGCCGGCGCGGAACGTGCTAGCATACTCCGCATAAGCGTTGATGGGGACGAGTAGTCGGCCGTCCGCATGCTACAGAGAGCGGGGAGCGCTGAGAACCCGTGCATGCGACCGATGAAAATCACCCCGGAGCTGCGGTCCCAACGGGCGCGCCGTACAGGCACGTCTTAGTAGATATCGCCGAGATGGTCGTCGATATAGGCCAGCCGAGTAACGGATGCGAGCGCGCGAATACGCGGGCGAGGGCATCTAAGCTGGGTGGTTAAGCGAAGAGCTTTTGCGGGCGTACAGTCCGTTTCGTGGCGCTTCGTCCCAGCTTGTAGGGACGGGCCTTTTTTGGTGCCCAACGGGCGTGCGCGCCCACGATATGAAAGGGGTACCGTGGCAAACGAGTACAAGCAGACGATGAATCTGCCCAAAACCGGTTTTCCCATGCGTGCCGGTCTTTCCAAGTCCGAGCCCAAGCGACTCAAGGACTGGCAGGACAACAAGGTCTACGAGCAGGTTCTGAAGAAGAACGAGGGTCATAAGAAGTTCGTGCTGCACGACGGTCCTCCGTACGCCAACGGCCCGATCCACATCGGCCACGCCATGAACAAGATCTCCAAGGACATGATCAACCGCTACTGGATGATGCAGGGTTATGAGGTTCCTTATGTCCCCGGTTGGGACTGCCACGGCCAGCCGATCGAGCACAAGGTCGAGGAGAAGCTCGGCACCGAGAAGTTCAACCAGACCCCCACGGCCAAGATTCGTGAGCTCTGCAACGAGTTCGCTGTCGAGAACATCGAGCTCCAGAAGGCCGGCTTCCGTCGTCTGGGCGTGCTCGGCGACTGGGACAACCCCTATCTGACGCTCTATCACCAGCATGATGCTGCCGATATCGAGGTCTTTAAGGCCATGTTCGATAAGGGCATGATCTATCGCGGCCACAAGCCGGTTCACTGGTGCAAGCACTGCCACACCGCGCTGGCCGAGGCCGAGATCGAGTACTCCGACGAGACGAGCCCGTCCATCTTCGTGCGCTTTGAGATGACCTCCAAGCCCGCCGGCCTCGAGAACTTCGATGGCCCGGTCGACTTTATCATCTGGACGACCACGCCGTGGACCATCCCCTCCGACCAGGCCGTTTCCCTTAAGCCCGGCGCCGTCTATGTCGCCGTTGAGCACGATGGCCGTGCCGAGGTCATGCTTGAGGACCTGGCTCCCAAGTGCTGCGAGGAGTTTGGCTGGGAGTACACCCCGGTTATGGTCGACGGAAAGCCCTACGTGGTTCCCGCCGAGACCTTCCACCACATCCACTACAAGCAGCCGATCTTTGACGGCGTTGAGGGCGTGGCGCTGCTGGCCGATTACGTCGGTGTCGATGACGGTACCGGTATCGTCCACAACTCGCCCGGTCACGGCGTCGATGACTACTTCGCGTGCCTCAAGGAGGGCATCACCGACATCTGCATGCCGGTCGATGACGACGGCAAGTTCTACACCGGCGAGGAGTTTGGCACCGGTGGCCCCTTCAGCGGTATGGATACCGATGAGGCCAACCCGCACATCATCGAGTTCCTGCGCGAGCGCGGTACCCTGGTCCTCGAGAAGAAGATTACGCACAGCTATCCGCACTGCTGGCGCTGCAAGCACCCGGTGCTCTTCCGTGCTACCGACCAGTGGTTTGTCTCGATGGACAAGACCGGCTTGCGTGAGCAGGCTGGCAAGGAGGTTCGCGAGAACGTCAAGTGGTATCCGGCTCACGCCGCCAACCGCATCGGCGCCATGGTCGAGCAGCGTCCCGACTGGTGCATCAGCCGTCAGCGCAACTGGGGCGTGCCTATCCCGAGCTACACTTGCGCCGACTGCGGCGAGAAGGTTATGAACGACGCCACGCTCGACGCCGTCATCAAGCTCTTCCACGAGAAGGGCTCCGACGCCTGGTTCACCGACGCTCCCGAGAGCTACCTGGGCGAGGCCTGCGTCTGCCCCAAGTGCGGCGGCCATCACCTCAAGGCCGATAAGGACATCCTCGACGTGTGGTGGGATTCCGGCGTCTCCTGGAAGGCCGTCTGCGAGTACCGTCCCGAGCTGGAGTATCCGGCGGACGTGTATCTCGAGGGCTCCGACCAGCACCGCGGTTGGTTCCAGAGCTCGTTGCTCACCTCGGTGGGTGCCAATGGCCACGCTCCGTACAAGGCGGTCGTCTCGCAGGGCTTCACCCTCGACGGCCAGGGTCGAAAGATGTCCAAGTCGCTCGGCAACGTCATCGACCCCAATAAGGTCTGCGACGAGATGGGCGCCGACATCATCCGTCTGTGGGTTGCATCTGTCGATACCAGCTCCGACGTGTCCATCGACCACGAGATTCTTGCTCGTACGTCCGATGCCTACCGTCGTTTCCGCAACACGCTGCGCTTCCTGCTCTCCGAGCTCGAGGGTCAGTTTGAGCCCGAGACCGACGGCGTCGCCTTTGCCGACCTGCTGCCGCTCGACAAGCTCATGGTTGCCCGTCTGACCCAGGTTCAGGCCGAGGTCGACGATGCCTACGCCAGCTACGAGTTCCCGCGCGCCTACCGTGCGCTCTACGACTTCGTGGTTACCGAGCTCTCCAACGTGTATCTCGACGCCCTGAAGGACCGTCTGTACTGTGAGAAGCCCGGCTCGCTCGAGCGCCGCAGCGCCCAGACCGTGCTGGCCGAGCTCTTCTCGATGCTCATGCGCGACCTTCAGCCGATCCTGTCCTACACGGTCGACGAGGCCATGGCCTATGCGCCCGCCGGCTGCGTCGATCACCAGAAGTACGCCGCGCTGCTCGATTGGTACAAGTCGCCCATCACGTTCGACGAGGCCAATGAGTTTGAGGGCGTGCTCGAGGCTTCACTCGAGCTCCGTAGCGCCGTGACCAAGGCCCTTGAGGATGCCCGCTCCGCCGGTACCTTCACCAAGAGCCAGCAGGTCCGCGTCAAGGCGGTCGTTCCCGCCGAGATGTACGCGCTGCTGACCGGTGATAAGGCCGTCGACCTGGCCGAGTTCTACATCGTTTCCGATGTTGAGCTGACCCAGGGCGAGGAACTCTCCGTTGCCATCGAGGCAGCCGAGGGCGAGTGCTGTGACCGTTGCTGGAACTACCGCACCACCGTCGGCGAGTACAACGGCCACGCGCATATCTGCAAGCGCTGCGCGAATGCCCTTTAAGGCACGGTAACTCGGCATTTTAGTTATTGGGAGAATTTGGACGCCTTCGGCCCATTTGCTCCGCTGAATAAAAGCGGCATTCTGTTTTTCGGAATGCCGCTTTCTTTTTATGCTGGTTATTTATCTGGCGTTAGCGAATATGTCGTGCGCTCTGCGTGTGGCAATATAAGATGGTTAATTGCGTTAAACGGAATTCGATGTTCTTGAGGGTAGGGGATTGATTTGGGTCGTACTGGGGATATGACGCCGCCTTTGCGTTGGCGGTTGGGTGTTGCTGGTGGGGTGGCGCTCGTTGTGCTGCTTGTTGACCAGCTGACCAAGCTTGCGGTTCGTGCCGTGGGCGACGCATTGCATGTGACCGTCATCCCCGGTGTCATCGACTTTATGTTTGTCCGCAATATCGGTGCTGCCTTTAGCATGGGTGAGGGACATGGCATCGCGTTTGCCGTGCTGGCGTTGGCGGTCATTATCGCTATTGCCGTGTACCTCGTTCGTGCACCCCAGCTCGCCCATCTTGAGGTTGTGGGCATGGCGATGGTTGCGGGCGGTGCTATCGGCAACGCTATCGATCGTTTGGCCTTTGGCTTCGTGACCGATTTTATTGCCACCACCTTCATCGACTTTCCCGTCTTCAATGTGGCCGATATCGGCATTACGGTCGGTGTTGTGCTGGCGCTTATCGGTTACATGTTCTTGAGTCCCGCCGCTCGCGAGGTCGATGCGACTGCTGAGCTCAATGCCCGTGATGAGGCCCGCGCTAAGCGCAAAGCCAAGCAGCGTGGGGAGCGTGCCCGCAAGATTCGCGAAAGGAATGAGCGTTAATGGCCGACATCCATATTCTTGTTGCCGACGATTGCTCTGGCCAGCGTCTCGACGCCTTTCTGGGTGCCAACGACGGCTGCCCCACGCGCTCTGCCTGCGCGCATCTGATCGAGGGCGGCGCCGTAATCGTGAACGGCGAGACCTGTCTGTCAAAAAAGTATGCCGTACGCGCCGGTGACCGCATCTCGGTCGACCTGCCCGAGCCGCACGATCCCACCGATGTGATTCCCGAGGCCATCCCGCTCGACATTCGCTATGAGGACGACTATCTCATTGTGCTCTCCAAGCAGCGCGGGCTGGTGTGCCATCCCGCCCACGGCCACGAGAGCGGCACGCTTGCGAACGCCTTGGTCTATCACTGCGGTATCGACCATCTGGGTACCGTGCAGGGTGAGGACCGCCCCGGGATCGTGCATCGTTTGGATCGCGATACCTCGGGTCTCATGCTTGCGGCAAAGGACGACGACACCCAGCGCGCGCTTCAAAATCTCATTCGCACGCGCACGCTCGATCGTCGCTATATCACGCTCGTTCACGGGCACATCGCCATGGACGAGGGAACCATTAACACCGGTATTGCCCGCTCCACGCGCGACCGCGTCAAGATGGCGGTTTCGGACGACCCCTTTGCCCGTCAGGCCATTACGACCTTTAAGGTCCTCGAGCGCTTTGACTCCACGCGCTTTGACGACGGCTACACGCTTGTCGAGTGTCACCTGTTTACCGGGCGTACGCATCAGATTCGCGTGCATATGCGTCATATCAACCACGCCTGCGTGGGCGATCCACTTTACGGCAAGTGCGATGCGCGCGCCGACCAAGGCCTGACCAGGCAGTTTCTGCATTCCTGGCGCGTGGCGTTCGAACACCCCGTGACGGGGGAGCGCATTGAGTGCCGCGACGAGTTGCCGTGGGATCTCGCTGCTGTTCTCGACGATCTGGCTCCGCGCTCGCTCGGTCGCACGGCCGTTGGAGATGAAATCGTTCCGCAGCTCGGTCTTCTCGAAGCCTAGCCAGTATTAGGTGGTTTCTTGAACTCGGTAAGCCTGCGGTAAGATATACGATTGTTTACGTTACGCGTTGCTGGGAGCCTGCATGCTCGCCTTTTTACAAACCAACACACCCATCGTGATCTTCAACCAGATTGTCGTCACGCTGCTCACGGTCTGCTTTCTGTACCAGGTGGTCTTCTTTGTCATTGGCGCTCTTCGTGGCGAGGTCGCGCCTCCCAAGGCCAAAAAACTCCATCGCTATGCCTTTTTTATCGCGGCGCATAATGAGGAGGCCGTGATCGCCAACCTCGTTCGCTCCATCAAGGACCAGGATTATCCGTCCGAGCTCATCGAGGTTTTCGTGGTCGCCGATGCCTGCACCGACAACACGGCGCAGCTCGCGCGCGAGGCCGGTGCCATTGTTTACGAGCGCAATGACCTGGCCCGCAAGGGCAAGAGCTGGGTCATGGACTTTGGCTTCGACCGCATTCTCAATGAGTATCCCGACACGTTTGAGGGCTACTTTATCTTCGATGCCGATAACGTTATCTCCCGCGATTACGTTTCCAAGATGAATGATGCCTTTGACCAGGGCTTCCATGTGGTCACGAGCTATCGCAATTCCAAGAACTTCGGCAGCTCGTGGATCTCGGCTGCTAATGCCACGTGGTATCTACGCGAGGCGCGCTTCCTCAACAACGCGCGTAATATCTGCAAGACGTCCTGCGCTGTTTCGGGTTCGGGTTACCTTATCTCGTCAAGCGTTATCGAGGGCATGCACGGTTGGCAGTTCCACACGCTGACCGAGGACATTCAGTTCACTACGTTCTGCGCTATTCACGGTATTCGCATTGGCTATGCGCCGGCGGAGTTCTTTGACGAGCAACCCGTGACGTTCAAGGCATCCTGGAAGCAGCGTATGCGCTGGACCAAGGGCTTTTACCAGGTGTTCTTTACCTACGGTAAGCATCTGGTCAAGTCGACGTTCCGCTATCATCGCTTTGCCGCCTACGACATGTTCATGACGATCGCCCCGGGTATGCTGCTATCGCTGATCTCGATGCTCGCTAATGCGACGTTCTTGATTGTGGGTGGCCTTTCGCATGGTTTCTTGGCTACCGAAGTCGAGATGCAGGCGTGCGCCGCTTCGCTCATTATGACCTTCGCCATGATGTATCAGACCTTCTTTATCCTGGCGCTGCTCACGACTATCTTTGAGTACAAGCACATTCACTGCGCGCAAAAGTGGCGTCTGGTGACTAACCTGTTTACCTTCCCGATCTTTATGTTCAGCTATATCCCCATCACGGTGGCCGCGCTGTTCCTGAAGGTCGACTGGGTGCCGACGCAGCACGCCGTCAACGTTACCCTTGACGAGGTCATGCAAGGCGCCAAATAACCACCACCAAAACCACCGCAAAGGGGACAGGCACCTTTGTGGTGGTTTTTGCTTTTGCGATGCAGCTCGAGGAGGAGTCCGATGGTCTATATCCCGTTTTGGATTTGCATCTTTGCCGGCGTGGCAATTGATGCCCGAGAGCGACGGTTTCCCAATGGGCTTGCCGGCGCATGTGCCGTGACGGCGTTGGCGGGCGTTTGGCTCGACCTCGGTTTGAACACAGCGCTTGATCACGCCGGTCTTGCGGTTATCGTCTACCTTGCCCTTGTGCTCACTGAGTCGCTCTGGCGGCGCCTTCGCCACGCCCCGGGCATCGGCATGGGGGATGCCAAGGCGCTCTTCGCGCTTTGTACGCTCGACCCTATGGGTGGCATCGTGGCATTTGCCGTCGCACTCCTGGTCCTGGCCCTCTCCTGCCTCTTCACAAAATCGCGCTCCCTGCCATTGCTCCCGTTTTTAGTGCCGATTTTTGCCATAATCGAGGTCGTGGGCTGCACATTGTAACCGATTGCGCATCCTTCTTAAGGAGCATGCCATGGCATCTAATCAAGAAACGGCCGTCATTAAGGCGCGCATGGACCGTATTCCCTCGGCGTTGTCGCCCGAACTAGTCGAGCGCATTGTCGCCGATCGTGCTTCGGGCTATGTCAACCCGTATCGTTGCAACGATGATCAGGTCATTCGTCGTATTGATCGCGCCGCCGACAAAGGCACGCTTATGCGTCCGGCGTTTATGCGCGATACTGAAAAGATACTTCATCTTCCGGCGTACACCCGTTATGCAGGTAAAACGCAGGTCTTTAGCTTCCGTAGCAATGACGATCTGTCACGCCGCGGTTTGCACGTGCAGCTTGTCTCGCGCATTGCGCGCGATATCGGTCGCGCCCTGGGGCTCAATTGCGATCTGATCGAGGCGATTGGCCTGGGCCACGACTTGGGACACACGCCTTTCGGCCATTCCGGCGAGCGCTTCCTCAACGATATCTATCACGAGCGTACGGGGCGTTATTTTTTCCATAACGTGCAGTCGGTCCGCGTGCTCGACGCGTTGTATGGCCGCAACGTGTCGCTCCAGACGCTCGACGGCGTGCTATGCCATAACGGCGAGTACGAGCAGCGTGTGTTTGAGCTCTCGGACATGGGCTCCTTTGACCAGTTTGACCAGACGGTTGAGGATTGCATTGCCACGGGCTATAGCGCAATTGAGCATCTGCGTCCCATGACGCTCGAGGGCTGCGTCGTTCGCATCTCGGATATTCTTGCCTACGTCGGTCGTGACCGTCAGGATGCGATCGCGGCGGGCCTGCTTTCGCCCGACGCTTTTGATGATGGCCGGGGCGGTGCCTACAACAGTTGGATTCTTACGCACGCTTCCATCGATATCGTGGAGCATAGCTATGGTAAGCCGCGCATCGAGATGAGCGAGGACCTGTTTGAGGAAATTCGCCGAGCCAAGCGCGAGAACTACGAGAAGATCTATAGCAAGGGCGGTATCGAAGGCGATTCCGAGGCGGAGCTGCGCGAGGCGTTCGTAAAGCTCTACGACCGTTGCCTGCGGGATCTAAACAGTGGCGACGAGTCCTCTTACATCTTTAAGCACCATATTTCGCGCATTGAGCAGCAGCTTTCCTACTACGACCGCACCTATGCCTGGCGGGACGACAAGGATCAAGCCGTAGTGGATTATATCGCGAGCATGACGGACGGTTATTTCTGCGAGCTGACGAGCAAGCTGTTCCCTGGTCTGGAGTTTCCGCACCGTACCTATATTAACGAACGGTAGTTCGTATTAATTCGGTATACTGTTAGTGGAAAACGTTTTTGATTGATGCACGGGATGGCTATGGACGACCTTTTTTCTGCCTCGACGCGCGAGCGTTCCTTTAAAAATGCGCCGCTCGCGGTGCGCATGCGACCCAATTCGCTCGACGAGTACGTGGGCCAGCAAAAGGCCGTCGGTAAGGGTTCATGGCTGCGTGCCGCGATCGAGCACGACGTGCTTTCGAGCGTGATTCTGTACGGGCCTGCCGGTACGGGCAAGACGACGCTGGCCCACATTATCGCCAACCATACCAAGAGCGAGTTTGTCGAGGTCAGCGCCGTCACGGGTACCGTGAAGGACCTGCGTCGCGTGATTGATGAGGCCAAGACGCGCCTGAATACGTACGACCGCCGCACCATTCTATTCATCGATGAGATTCACCGCTTCTCTAAGTCGCAGCAGGATGCCCTGCTGCATGCAGTTGAGAACCGTACCGTCATTATGATTGGCGCTACGACGGAGAACCCGTACTTCGAGGTCAACTCGGCACTGCTCTCACGTGGTCGCGTCGTGGAGCTTGAGCATCTGAAGGATGAGGATATCGCCACGCTTATTGAACGTGCGCTTGAGGCGCCGCAGGGCTTGAACGGTAAGTTCTCGGCCGATGAGGATACGGTCAAGACCATCTGCACGCTGGCAGCGGGTGACGCTCGCTCGGCGCTCACGACGCTCGAGCTTGCGAGCGAGATTGCCGTCACGCGTCCCGATACCGAGGGAACGCCAGCGCCTGCGGCAGGGGAGCGCTATCCCATCACCGTGGATGACGTGAAGATCGCCAACCCGCGTCGCGGCTTTACGTATGACAAAAACGGCGACATGCACTACGACATCATCAGTGCGTTCATCAAGTCCATGCGCGGTAGCGACCCCGATGCCACGATCTATTGGCTCGCGCGCATGATCGATGCTGGGGAGGATCCTAAGTTTATCGCTCGCCGCATTATGATTCACGCTTCTGAGGATGTTGGCAACGCCGACCCGCAGGCGCTTTTGGTGGCGCATGCCGCGTTTAAGTCTGCCGAGGTCATTGGCTATCCCGAGTGCCGCATTAACCTGGCTCAGGCTGCACTCTATGTGTGCTTGGCGCCAAAATCCAACGCGTGTGAGGCTTCGATCGATGCGGCGCTGGCCGATATCCATTCTAGTGGGCTTCGCGAGGTGCCGAGTTATCTGCGCGATCGCCATCGCCCGGGCAGCGATGAATACGGTGTGTATAAGTATCCACATGATTATCCCGAAGGCTGGGTCGACCAGCGCTATTTGCCCGAAGGCTTGGAACGCGGTGCATTTTGGCAGCCTGCCGGCCGCGGTTGGGAAGAATGGCGCGTAGAGCAAAGTGAACGCGACCGCAGCGGGAATGCACCGAAGTAGCTGCTGATAATTTTGTCCCACGTTGCTGCTCATGGCATGTTCGGTCCCCTTTGGGGTACCATGGAAACCGTCTGTATATCGATTCCTTTGGGAGGCTTGTATGAGTCCCATTCAAATCGCCCTGCTGCTGCTCGCTGTTGCCGGCGTGTGGGCCATCGTTGAGCTCGCGCTTACCCTGCGCAAGACCCGCACCGTTGTCGACTCGCTCGATAAGACCGTTAACGACCTCAACAACACCATCGCCGAGGCTCAGCCTGTGGTGGCAAAGCTCGATGGCGCTGTCGATGAGCTTACGCCGGCGCTTGCCCAGATGGAGCCGCTGCTTAAGTCGAGCAAGACGGCAGTTGATGCCCTTACCTCCAATCTCGTAGAGGTCGAAGCCGTGGTTCGCGACATTTCTGAGGTTACGGGCAGCATGGCCGAGGCCAGCAATGCTGTGTCTAGCGTGACCGACTCTGCCGCCGGTGCTGTGCAGAAGCTCTTCAATAAGGTGAAGGCTCCTGCAGCCGACGCCGATCGCAAGCTCGCCGCTGCCGCTGCGGAGGCCGAGCTGCCTACCGAGCGCGTCCTAATTGGCGAGGACGAGGCTGCCGCGGGCGACGATGATGGTCAGAAGTCTGTATCCAAGCCGGCTCAGTATTACACCTATACGCCCGCCGAGACCTCTGAGGAGTCCTGCGATGAGTAGCGAAGCAACCTGCCCTATCACGCTGACCGTTGCCGGTGACCCGCGTCTCGCTCGCCTTGTGCGCATGACGGCAGCCAACGTTGGTGCCCTGTGCTCTATGTCTGTCGATCGCATCGAGGACATCCGCATGGCTGCTGAGGAGGCTTTCATCTTTGGTTGCACCGCGGTCGACTGCGATGACATCACCATCAAATTCGATGTCGATGAGACCCATGTTGGCATGACTATTACCTTTGGCGACCAGGCTACGGTCGATGAAGACGACCAGGCTGCGGTGTATGCCGAGCTCATCCTCGCGAGCGTGTGCGACTCCTACGAAAAGACTACGGCGCCCCTGACGCTTTCCCTCGACCTCAAGGCGGATATCTAATATGACCGAACGTTCCCGGAGTGGCAAGACCGCTTGGGACAAGGAGAAAACCCGCGAGCTGTTTCGTCGTTACAAGGAGACCGGTGATCCGGACGCCCGTGAGCAGCTCGTCATGTCCCATATGAACCTGGTAAGGTTTCTTGCCAACAAATTTAAGAATCGCGGCGAGCCGCTCGACGACCTCATGCAGGTCGGCTATCTGGGCTTGCTCAAGGCTATCGACCGTTTTGACCCCGAGCGCGGACTCGAGTTCACGACGTTTGCGACACCCACTATCCTGGGCGAGATCAAACGCCATTTTCGCGACAAGGGCTGGAGTGTGCGCGTACCGCGTCGTCTGCAGGAGCTCTCGGCCAAGGTCAACCAGGCTACCGACAAACTTACCAACGAGCTGCAGCGTTCGCCCAAGGTTGAGGAGATCGCTGAGTATCTAGATGTGACTGTCGATGAGGTCCTCGAGGCTATGGAATCGTCTTCGGCCTATACCTCGGTGCCCATCGAGGCTCCTGGTGCGTCCGATTCCGACGATGCCCCTTCGATTCTCGACCGTTACGCCGACGACGACAACGAGCTCGACTTTACCGATGACCGCCTAGTGATCGAGGAAGCCATCCGTGATTTCTCGCCGCGCGAGCGCGAGGTGATCGAGCTGCGCTTTGTGAAGGGCATGACCCAGATCGAGATCGCCAAGAAGCTGGGTATTTCTCAGGTGCAGGTTTCGCGTCTGCTGCGCCGCACGCTTAAGAAGATTCAGGACAAGATCGACCCCGACGGAGTGATGATTCGTTCATGAGTGAACACCCCCAACAAACCGATCGCGTGCTGCGCGACACCCGCATTCTGACGCTTCGCATTTGGGCTGTTGTCGGCTGCATTGTCATCGCCGCTGTCATCTTTAACCTTATGGGCATCCTGGCGCCGGTTATCGAGTTTCTCGCTGTTGGTTCCATCATTGCCTTTGTGATGTCCCCGATCACCAACTGGCTCGAGCACCATGGCGTGAATCGCGGCATCGGTTCGCTTATCGCGCTTATTGTTGTTGTTGCCGTGCTCGTCGGTGTCGTTTGCATCTTGTCGCCGATTCTCTTTGGTCAGATCATGGAAGTCCTGAGCCGCCTGCCCGAGCAGCTTCGTGTTGCGGGTGGCGATCTCAATGAGATGATCTCGCATGCCAAGACGCTCAATAACACGCCGCTCAAGGAGTATTTGGACGATAATCTTTCGTCGCTGGTTACCGTGGCATCGAAGTATGTGTCTCAGATTGCTGCCGAGCTTGGCCGCGGTGTGTTCCCGCTCATCACCAATACGGCCTCGCAGTTGTTCGTGATCTTCCTTGGTCTGGTGCTTGCCTACTGGATGGCCTGCGACTACCCTCGCATGCATCACGAGATTTGCACCATCATCGGTCAGGAGAAGGAGACCTCGTACCGCTTTATGGTCGCCATCCTTTCTCGCTCTGTCGGCGGCTACATGCGCGGTATGGTCGTGACGTCCATCTGCGGTGGTTTCCTTGCCTTTATCGGCTTCCTGATTATCGGCCATCCGTATGCGGCGCTCATGGCTATCTTCACTGGCATCATGCACTTGGTTCCGGTCGTCGGTCCCTGGGTGAGCGCAGCAATCGCCACGGTGCTCGGTTTCATGTTCAGCCCCATGTTGGCGTTATGGACGCTCATCGTGACGATGGTCGCGCAAAACGTCACCGACAACGTGATTTCTCCTAAGGTCATGCAGAGCTCGGTGCAGGTGCATCCCATCATGAGCCTCACGGCGCTCGTTATTGGCTCGGCACTCATGGGCCCCATCGGCATGATTATTGCCATCCCGCTTTGTGCGGCCCTCAAGGGCATCTTCGTGTACTACTTCGAGAATGAGACCGGCCGTCAGCTTGTGGCCTATGACGGCGCCGTGTTTAAGGGCACGCCGTACCGCGATGCCGATGGCAACCTGGTCGCCGCCTACGACGCGCTCGGCGACGACACCTTCATCTACGAGTCTGAGCTTATCGGTAACGAGACTGCGCCCGAGGCCAAGGCCATGCCCAAGCCCGAGCTCGATAATCCCTGGATCAAGCTCTCTGGTCTGCAGCCCGATGCGACGGGCTT
Source organism: Collinsella sp. (assembly GCA_048181065.1). Lineage (GTDB taxonomy): Bacteria > Actinomycetota > Coriobacteriia > Coriobacteriales > Coriobacteriaceae > Collinsella. The sequence goes on along the minus strand of DBEYTJ010000180.1, from coordinate 1,748 downwards.
CTTCAAGAACCCCTTCGCTAAGGATGACGATTCCAACACGGATGACGACACCAAAACCGGCATCGACGGCTCCATGGACGATGATGACAACTAGCGGGGTAATTCGGATTAATATTCATACGCGCTAACATGCAATTTCGCTGAAGGGCCGGCATTGTGCCGGCCCTCTTTTTTGCACTTGCGCGGCGGGATGGTAATATCGTTACGTTTGAACTGTTTCGATGTGAAACCGAGGAGATTCCCTCTATGAGTGCTGACTACCCGTCAATGACTACGGCCGAGATCCGCTCCAAGTTCCTCAACTTCTTTGAGGAGCGCGGTCTTAAGCTCTATCCTTCTTCGTCCCTCGTCCCCGATGATCCCTCGCTGCTGCTTGCCAACGCCGGCATGAACCAGTTTAAGGAGTACTACCAGGGCAAGAAGACCATGAAGGAGATCGGCGCGATCTCCTGCCAGAAGTGCGTCCGCACCAACGACATCGATTGCATCGGCGAGGACGGCCGTCACCTGTCGTTCTTCGAGATGCTCGGCGATTTCTCTTTTGGCGGCGTCTCCAAGGAGCAGGCTTGCGCATGGGCCTTTGAGCTCATCACCAAGGAGTTCAAGCTGCCGCTCGACCGCCTGTACTTTACCGTCTTTACCGAGGACGACGAGACCCACGACGTGTGGCGTTCTCTGGGCGTTGCCGAGGACCACATTTCCCGCCTGGGCGAGGACGACAACTTCTGGGCCGCTGGCCCCACCGGCCCCTGCGGTCCGTGCTCCGAGATCTACTTTGACATGGGAGAGGAGGTCGGCTGCGGCAGCCCCGACTGCAAGCCTGGCTGCGACTGCGACCGCTTCCTTGAGTTCTGGAACCTCGTGTTTACCCAGTATGACCGTCAGGAGGACGGCTCCATGCCGGAGCTGCCGCACCGTAACCTCGATACGGGCATGGGCCTGGAGCGCATGGCCGCTATCATGCAGCACAAGACTGCTAACTACGACGGCGATCTGATGCAGCATCTCATCAAGCTGGGCGAGGGGATCAGCGGCAAGACCTATGACGCCGATGATTACTCCGGCGCCAGCCGCTCGCTGCGCATCATCGCCGACCACTCCCGTGCCGTCGACTTTATGATCTCGGACGGCATCCTGCCCGGTAACGAGGGCCGCGAGTACGTCCTTCGCCGTCTGCTCCGCCGCGCCGTGTTCCACGGCCGCCTGCTGGGCATCGAGGGCGCCTTCCTGACCAAGTTCATCGACGAGGTTAACGCTCAGATGGGCGAGGCCTATCCCGAGCTGCTCAAGAACGTCGCGCTCGTTAAGGGTATCGTCGCCTCCGAGGAGGAGCGCTTCTCCACGACGCTCGACAACGGTCGCGTCTACCTGGATGAGGCCCTGGCAGCGCTTGCCGAGGGTGCTGCGCTTCCGGGCGATGTTGCCTTTAAGCTGCACGACACCTTTGGTTTCCCCATCGACCTGACCGTCGAGATCGCCGGCACCGCTGGCCACGATGTCGATATGGACGGCTTCACTGCCTGCATGGAGGACCAGAAGGCCCGTGCCCGCGCCAATGCCAAAGGCGACGCCTGGGGCAGCTTCAACGACGTTTGGGTCGAGCTTTCCGACAAGGTCGCCGAGACTGAGTTCGACGGCTATGACAACGATGTGATCGAGGGCGCCAAGGTTGTTGCCATCGTGCGCAACGCCGAGTCCGTCGAGTCCGCTGCCGCCGGCGAGGACGTCGAGGTCGTTCTCGACCGCAC